>NZ_MEEL01000024.1:0-83505 GCF_001724435.1 Microbacterium sp. SCN 69-37 | reverse complement strand
TTAAGCACGCCGCCAGCGTTCATCCTGAGCCAGGATCAAACTCTCCAAAAAGAAAAAATGCATACACCATCGGGAAAACGACAATGCAGCGAGTTCGAACTGACCAAAAGGATGCCATCACTGACAATCCATAACGCCAACCCCCAAAAGAGGATTGGACTTGATCCAAAGGAATCTCATCCAGACAAAACTGGAACGAGGTTATTTGGCATTTGACAAGTGCACGCTGTTGAGTTCTCAAGGATCGGATGCTCCCGCGATCGGACCTCTCGGCCGTCTGCACAGGGCAACTTCTCGTTTGCGATCGGCAAGCCGATCGCAGCGGTGGGTCCACTTGCGTGGCCACCGGGACCCCCTCACCCGATCCGTCGGTGACGAGATCGAGAAGGGAGATTTCCATCCTAGACCAGAAGTCTTGTTCTCTCTACCGAGAGGTTTGGGATGGGTGGTTCTCCGCTTGAGGGGGCGAGGCCTTCCGGCCCTTCGCTCTTCCCTGTGGGGCGAACAAGTAATAACTTACGTGGCGGGTGGTGCCGTGGCAAATCACGCCTGCATCCCGGGCGTGTCGCCCCTCATCACGGGCGCACCCCCGCGGGATTGGCCAGCAGGTCCGCGAAGGCGAGCTCCGCCGGACCGATGAGCATGAGGCGCGATCGCAGATGGGCACGCTCGAGTCGGACCGCCCGCCCCTCCGCGCCGAGAGGCTGCACGCGGACAGCTTCTGCGAGTCGCTCACGACTCACCGACAGCAAGCATCCGAGGTATCCGGACAGCACTATGGTTTCGGGACTGAAGGCATTGACAAAGTTGGTCAGCGCGATCGAGAGAACTTCGACCTGTCGAGCCACCTCCGCCATCACCACACTGTCGCGGACGACACCGAGCTCGACGTCGAGCTCGTCCTCGTCCAACTTGCGCCGGCCCAGCAGCGGCTCGAGGAGAGCCAGGCTGACCTCCGCCTCGAGACACCCGGTGCGCCCACAGACACATCGGCGCCCACGGGGGTCGACGACCGTATGACCCAACTCCCCCGCGTACCCGGACGTCCCCCGCAGGAGAGTGCCGTCGATGATGACGCCCCCACCGATACTGCGCATCGCTCCCCCGATGTACAGCAGGTTGGTCACGCCCCGCCCGACGCCGAATCGCGCCTCGGCGAGTGCACCGATGCTGGCGTCATTGCCCGCGACCACCGGCATCCCGAGCTCATCGCTGAGTCGTGCGGCGACGGGGTCGCGCTGCCATTGCAACGGCGGAGCGATCAGCACCGAGCCATTGGCGTTGACGAGTCCGGGGACTGCGAGCCCGGCTCCGACGACCCGGTAATGCCGGTCGATGTCGGCGCGCATCGCCTCCACCGACGACATGACGATCTGCACGAAACGCCGAGGCGAGGGCGGACTCGCCGTATCGTGGCGAAGTCGCGCGTGCACCACGCCGCCGAGGCCCACCAACGCGACCGTCACGGCTTGGGGCTCTGCGCGCACGCTGAGGGCCGCGACCCGGTCGTCGGGCTCGATGTCGAGGGTGGGCCGGCCTACCCGCCCGTTGCTGCCGGTGGCCGGCGCTTCGCGAACGAGACCGAGCTCGATCAGCTCCATCACGAGGCCCGTCACCGTCGACCGGTTCAAGCGCGTGGTCGCTCCCAGCTGCGCACGCGAGAGCGCCCCGTGCAGATGCAGGAGGGATAGGACCGCTCCCAAATTCTGCTGCCGGATGACGTCGTTGGTGGTGCGCTGTGCCGGCGGCGCCGCCGCAGCGGTCTCAAAGACGGGGAGGTTCATACGGGTTCCACCGCCATTGTCTCATCCGCCCGGTGACGCAGCGGACGCGGCGCAGTACCGCGTCCGCTGCGTCGGGATCACGCACCGCCGCTGCGGCGCTTGTTGACAATGTCGAACGCAACGGCGAGCAGAAGCACGATGCCCTTGATGGCCATCTGCCAGGCGGCATCAACACTCAGGATCGACAGACCCATGTTGAGCACACCCATCACGAGGCCACCGATCACCGCCCCGACCACCGTTCCGACGCCGCCCTGGACGGCAGCGCCACCGATGAACACCGCCGCAATCGCGTCGAGTTCATAGTTCTGACCGGCTGACGCGACGGCGCTTCCCGCGCGCGCCGTGGCGTCTACGGCTGCGAGTCCGGCGAGCACACCCATGTTGACGAAGACGAAGAAGTTGACCCACTTCGTCTTGACGCCGCTCATGACGGCCGCGAAGAGGTTTCCCCCCATCGCGTAGATGTGGCGGCCGAAGACGGTGCGGTCGAGCACGAAGGTGTAGGCCAGCACGAGCACGGCCAGGATGATGAGGATGATCGGTGTGCCGTTGTACGTGGAGAGCGTCCACGCGGTGGCCATGATCGCGATGACGGCCACGGCGTTCTTCAGCCAGAACGACCAGGCCACCTCGCGGGGCAGTTCGAGCCGGCGCAGGGTCGCGCGGGTTCGCAGTTGCTGAGCGACCAGCGCCGCGCACGAGACCAGACCCAGCACGAGGGTCAAGCCATCCCGGTCGCCCAGGTATCCGAACAGCGGCGGCAGCCACCCCGCACCGATGGCGGTGAAGCCGTCGGGAAGGGCGCTGATCGTGCCGCCGGTGAGGAGGACGAGGGTCAGACCGCGGAAGAGCAGCATGCCGGCGAGCGTCACGATGAAGGCGGGAATGCCGACGAAGGCCACCCAGAACCCCTGCCAGGCCCCGACGACGGCGCCCACCACGAGGGAGAGGATGACGGCCGCCCACCACGGCCATCCCCAACTCGTCATCGCGATCGCGGCGATCGCACCGACCATCGCCACGACGGAACCGACGGACAGGTCGATGTGCCCCGCGATGATCACCATCACCATGCCGACCGCGAGGATCAGCACGTAAGCGTTCTGCTGGATCAGGTTGTTGACGTTGCCCGGCAGGAGCAGTCGACCGCCGGTGAGCACCTGGAACAGGACGATGATGATCACCAGCGCGGCGAGGATGCCGTACTGGCGGAAGTTGATGCGCGACAGGAAGCCGCGGCGCCGCTTCACCGGCGGGTCGATCGTCTGGGTCGAAACGGTGGACATGGATCAGTTCCTTCCAGCGGTCATGTGCCGCATGAGCGTCTCCTGGGTGGCATCGGCACGGTCGACTTCGGCCGTGATGCGCCCTTCGGAAATTGTGTAGATGCGATCCGAGAGCCCGATGACCTCGGGCAGCTCGGAGGAGATGACGACGACGGCCTTGCCCTGAGCGGCGAGCTCGTTGATGATTCCGTAGATCTCATACTTCGCGCCGACGTCGATACCGCGGGTGGGCTCATCGAGGATGAGGATGTCGGGCCCCGTGAACATCCACTTCGACAGCACGACCTTCTGCTGATTGCCGCCCGACAGGCGTCCCGTGATGGCCGCGACGCTCGGTGCCTTGATGTTCATCTTGTAGCGGTAGGAGTCCGCGACCTTGTTCTCGCGGTAGCGGTCCACGACGCCCAGTCGCGACAGCCGCGACAGGGCGGCAGCGGAGACGTTCACTTGGATGTCGCCGATGAGGTTGAGCCCGTACTTCTTCCGGTCCTCGGTGGCGTACGCGATCCCGTGGCTGATCGCGGCATCCACCGTGTGCACGTCGATCGGCTCGCCGTTCTTGTAGGCGGTGCCGGAGATGTTCGTGCCGTACATGCGGCCGAAGATGCTCATCGCGAGCTCCGTGCGTCCGGCGCCCATGAGTCCGGCGAACCCGACGATCTCGCCCGCGCGGACCGAGAACGAGGCGTTGTCGATGATGACGCGCTCGGTGTCGACCGGATGGTGCACCGTCCAGTTCTCCACACGGAAGAGCTCTTCGCCGATGTCCGGCTCTCGCGGCGGGAAGAGGCTGTTGAGGTCGCGGCCGACCATGGCGCGGATGATGCGTCCCTCGTCGGTGTTCGAGTCGACGCGCTCCATCGTCTCGATGGTGCGGCCATCGCGGATGACCGTGATCCGGTCCGCGATCCGCAAGACCTCTTTCAGCTTGTGGGAGATGATGATGCACGTGATCCCCTGATCACGTAGCTGATCGATCAGCCCGAGCAGGTGGTCGGAGTCGTCGTCGTTGAGGGCTGCGGTCGGCTCGTCGAGGATAAGGAGCTTGACCTCTTTCGCCAGCGCCTTCGCGATCTCGACGAGCTGCTGCTTGCCGACACCCAACTCGAAGATCTTCGTGGCGGGGTTCTCCCGCAGGCCGACACGCTCGAGCAGATCGGCGGCCGCCGTGTTCGTCCGGTTCCAGTCGATCACGCCGCGGGTGGCGATCTCGTTGCCGAGGAAGATGTTCTCGGCGATCGAAAGGTACGGGCTGAGCGCCAGTTCCTGGTGGATGATGACGACGCCAGCGGCTTCGCTGTCGTTGATCGAGCGGAACGCGACCGGTTGCCCGGCCAGATCGAGCGGAACGCGACCGGTTGCCCGGCCAGCGTGATGTCGCCCGAGAAGGTGCCGGCCGGGTACACGCCCGACAGCACCTTCATCAGCGTCGACTTGCCGGCGCCGTTCTCGCCGCAGATCGCGTGGACCTGGCCCGGCAGCACCTCGATGGACACGTCCGACAGGGCCGGGATGCCGTTGAACGACTTCGAAATCCCCGTCATCCTGAGGATCGGTTCAGTCATGGTTTCCTCTTCTCGTCATCGGCGACGACGACGCGATCGAGCGGAACGCGACCGGTTGCCCGGCCAGCGTCGGGCACTGAGCGCCCGCCCGCCGCGAGTGGATCAGAGCCCGACGTCCGAGGCCTTGAGGAAGCCCGAGTCGATGAGCTTCGTCTGGACGTCGTCCTTCGTGACGACCTCGGGGGTCAGCAGGTACGACGGGACGACCTTGACACCGTTGTTGTAGGTCTCGCTGTCGTTCACCTCGACCTCTTTGCCCTGGGTGATCTCCTGGATCATGGTGAAGACGCGGTCGCCGAGGGCGCGCGTGTCCTTCCACACCGTCATCGACTGCAGGCCGTCGAGGATCGCCTTGACGTTGGCCTTGTCGGCGTCCTGGCCCGTGATGATCGGGTAGGCGTCACCGGCGGTGTAGCCCGCCGACTTCAACGAGGCCTCGATACCGATGGCGAGGCTGTCGTTGGGCGAGAGCACGACGTTGACCTTCTTGCCGTCGCCGTAGAACGACGACAGACGGTTGTCCATCTCGGACTGCGCCTTGTCGGATGCCCAGCCCTGGATGCCGATGCTCGCCCAGGCGTCGTCGTTGGCCGGAGCCTTGCCGCTGGGAACGACCAGCTGACCCTTGTCGACGTACGGCTTGAGCACGTCCCACGCGCCCGCGAAGAAGAACTTCGCGTTGTTGTCGTCGGGGCTGCCCGCGAACGGCTCGAGGTTGAACGGGCCCTTGCCGGAGGCGAGGCCGAGCTTGTCCTCGATGAACTTGCCCTGCAGCTGGCCGACCTTGTAGTTGTCGAACGTGGCGTAGTAGTCGACGTTCTTGCTGCCGTTGATGAGGCGGTCGTACGCGATGACGGTGGCGTTCTGCGCCTTCGCCTCGTCGAGGACCGGGCCGAGCGTGGAACCGTCGATCGCCGCGATCACGAGGATCTTGGCGCCGCCGGCGATCTGGTTCTGGATCTGGCTGATCTGCTGGTCGGTCTTGTTGTCCGCGTACTGCAGGTCGACCTTGCAGCCAGCGTCGGTGAGCTTCTTCTGGAGCTGCTCACCGTCGTTGATCCAGCGCTCGAGGCTGCGGGTCGGCATGGCAATCCCGACATTGCAGTCGGTCGTGGTGGCGGCGGCATCCGTCGACCCGGTGTCACCGGACTTCGTCGATGAACACGCTGCGAGGCTGACGGCGAGGGCCGCGATGGCCGCTCCCGTCATGATCTTCTTCAGCATTGTGATCTGCGTTCCTCTCTGAATCGCAGGGACTTCCGCAGCCGCGCCGGCCTTCCTCGGTCGGGGGCCCGGGTGCTTCCTTGTCCCGGCTTACTGTGATCTCCGTCTAATTATGACGGCTCCGCAACAATATCGCCGAGGCCTACGGGTGTCCACAGTTTTCGACACAGGAAGATCACAGTTCGGTATCGGCCGATCCGGGGCGCCATCGCGTCCGCGCAGCGTGCGCTGACATCGCGATATCGACGAGCGACCACGGCGCGAGAGGCGCGCGGCGGGTGTGAGTCACGCGCCTGGTGGGCACGGAGGGACGCTCAACTCCCGGTGACGCCGAGGATGCCGAGAACTCCCGCCGTGAGCATGTAGATCCCCGCGCCGGCGCCCAGCACCCAGATCACCAGGCGGCCCTTCGTGATGCGCGGCTTCGCCGGATCGCCGGAGGGCACGTCGCGTGCGGGCTCATCGCGGTCGGGCATGCGGACAGTCTAGGCGTCACACCGGCCGACGCCGGCGGATGACGATCACGACGCACAGCACGAGCGTTGCCGCGCCCCAGAGCGCGCACGCGAGCGGGAGCACCCGATACGCGAGGTGCTGCACCGTCCATTCGGGCGTGAACCCGCCGTACACGACGAGCCCGACCGCCCACGCGGCCACCAGCACGAGAGGAAGGGAAAACCACCACGAGCGACGAACGATCGCCGGGATCCCGGTGGTGGCCCCGCCGACGGGACGGCGACGCAGCCACACGGCCGCCGCGACGGCGAGCACGATCAGGCCGAACGCGCTCGAGCCGTACTGCAGCCACTTGAGACCGACGAGCGGTCCCCACCGCTCGTCGAGAGCCGGGAAGAGCTTCGTTCCCCACCGCCCCTCGTGCGTGAAGGCGTCCCACGCGATGTGGGAGGCGACGCCGAGCAGCAGCGACAGGACGGCGAGCAGCGCCGAGACCCACGCGGGCCGACGGGCCCACCATTCGGGCACGCCGACACGATCCCACTCCCGCGGAAGCCGCGCGGCGAGCCAGGCCGGCGACAGCGACCGCACGCTGGGACGCAGCAGGACGTACCAGAGCACCGTGAGCGCGCCCGCGATGACCGTCGACACCGCGAGGTTCGTATGCGTCAGCTGGTATGACACCGGCGTGCCGCGGACGAACAGCGGCAGGTCCGGTGTCATCGCCCCGATCGCGATCGCAGCGGGAAGCAGCGGCGTGCGCACGAACGGCAGCGCCACGACGGCGTGCGAGACGGTGAACGGCATACGGCCCTCGGCGTTCGGACCCGGACCGGCTCAGGCCGCGGGCTCGACGAAGAGCCCCGCGAGGGTCTTCTTGCCGCGGCGCAGCACCGCGACGCCACCGGGCAGCGCGCCCGTGATCGCGGTGGACTCGTCGTCGATCTTGACCCCGTCGAGGCTGACCCCGCCCTGCGCGATGGCGCGGCGCGCTTCGCCCAGGCTCGCGCACAGTCCCGTCTCGACGAGCGCCTGGACCACGGTCGTTCCCGCGGCGACCGTGGCGTTCGGCAGCTCCTCCAGCGCGCTGCGCAGCGTAGCGGCATCCAGAGCCGAGAGGTCTCCGGCGCCGAAGAGCGCCTCGGATGCCGCGATCACGGCGGCCGTCGCCTCCGGCCCGTGCACGGTCGTGGTCACCTCCAGCGCGAGACGCTTCTGCGCCGCGCGACGGAACGGCTCGGCGGCCACCAGCTCGGCGTACTCCTCGATCTCGGCACGCGTGAGGAACGTGAAGATCTTCAGTCGCTCCACGACGTCGGCGTCGTCGGTGTTCAGCCAGAACTGGTACATCCGGTACGGGCTGCACATCGTGGCATCCAGCCAGATGGCGTTGCCCTCGCTCTTGCCGAACTTGGTGCCGTCGCTGTTGGTGATCAGCGGCGTGCCGATGGCGTGCACCGAGGTGCCCTCGACGCGGTGGATGAGATCGGTGCCACTCGTGAGGTTGCCCCACTGGTCCGATCCGCCGGTCTGCAGCACGCAGCCGTACTGGCGATGCAGCTCGAGGTAGTCCATCCCCTGGAGGATCTGGTAGCTGAACTCCGTGTAGCTGATGCCGGCCTCGGAGTTCAGGCGCGCCGCGACGGCATCCTTCTTCAGCATCGTGCCGACGCGGTAGTACTTGCCGACATCACGGAGGAAGTCGATGGCGCTCAGGGGCGCCGTCCAGTCGAGGTTGTTGACCATACGCGCCGCATTGTCGCCCTCGAAGCTGAGGTACCGCTGGACCTGGGCGCGAAGGTTGCCCACCCATTCGGCGACGGTGTCCTTCGTGTTGAGCGTGCGCTCCGCCGTCGGCCGGGGGTCGCCGATGAGGCCCGTCGATCCGCCGACGAGACCGAGGGGACGGTGGCCGGCCAGCTGCAGGCGACGCATCAGCAGCAGCTGCACGAGGTTACCCAGATGCAGGCTCGGCGCCGTCGGATCGAAACCGCAGTAGTACGTGATCGGCTCGCCGCCCAGCAGATCGCGCAGAGCGGTCTGGTCGGTGGACACGTGGACCAGGCCTCGCCAGACGATCTCGTCCCAGACGTTCTCGAACGAGGAGTCGTTGGCAGGGGCCAGCGCACGCGCGGGCGCGGAAGCACTCACGGAGACGGTTTCAGACACGCGCCCCAGGTTATCAGCGGCGGATGCCGAGCCCCGATCGCACCGATGGGGCTCGCGTCCGCGCCGCCGCGGCGACGTCCGCGCCCCATGGGAGACTGACGACATGGATCCCGACACCCCGGCGATCGTCACGCTGATCGGCGTGATCGTGCTGTTCATCGCGCTGTGCGCGGCCCTGATCCTCGTCGTGATCTCGCTTCGGCGTCCGCGAGGCCCGGTGCTGATCGCCGCGGCGGCGATCGTCGTGCTCGCACTCGTCACCCTCAGCATCCTGCCGGCGCACCTGCCCGTCCTGGCCGCCGCTGCGCTGGCGATCCTCGGCACCGCGCTGGCGATCGTCGGCGGCAACCCGTTCACGCGCTGGGTGCTGTCGGTCGCCGACGGCGGCCGAACGACAGAGGGCCCGCGCGGCGGCATCCTCGTCGAGATGATGTCCGGCCGCGATACCGATGCCGTCCACGAGGAGGAGATCCTGCGCGGCGGCACGACGATCGGCTACCTCGAGCGGGCGTGCGCGGCCCTCGGCATCCTCGCCGGCTTTCCCGGAGCGGTCGCCATCGTCGTGGCGCTCAAGGGCGTCGGACGATTCACGGAGCTGGCCACACCGGCCGCACGCGAGAGATTCATCGTCGGCACGATGGCGAGTCTGCTGTGGGCGTGCGCCGTCGCGGGGGTCGTCTGGCTCGCGGTCTGGTGACGTGAGCCGGGGGCTCACACGTCGGATGACGGTGTCGGGTCGGCGCGCAGCTGCGTGTACCCCTCGACGAGGGCGGCGACCCCCGCGACCCCGAGGGCCTGAGAAACCGCCGACTGGGTGATGCCCTCCGCGGCCGCGAGCTCCGCCTGCGTCACCCCGAGGATCCGTCCATAGGCAAGCCGGCGGGTGCGCGGCGCCATGGCGGTCACCAGTTGGTCCCGCGCGAGGAGGTAGGCGTTGGCCACTCGGACGTCGACGGCGGTTCCAGCATCGGCGACGACCCAGGTGCGCGCGCCCGGGATCGTGCGCGCCTGCGCGGCGTGGATGGCATCGATCGCTTCCCGCGCAGCCCACCACGCCGGCCCCTCGGCGAGCGTCCCTACGCGGGAGGGGACGTCGCTGTGCGCTCCGACCCCGATGCCGAAACGACAGTCGAGATCGTCGGGCAGCGCGAGCCGAATCAGCAGCAGGGCCGCCATGGCGGCATCCAGAGAGGGGTAGACGCCCTGCAGCTCGTCACCCACCGTCGCGGTGAGCTGTCGCTCCGCCAGGGGCACGTCCCGCTCGACGCGGGCGATCGCCTCTTCCAGAGCGCGTTGGGCGGCAGCCCGATCGGGAAGACCACGCGATCCGACGATGTCGGCGATCACAGCGACGCTCATGAAAAGAAGCATATCGCTGATATCCAGAAAATATCAGTATATGACTGCTATTCGAGATCGATCAGTGCGCGTGCGGCGCTCTGCGAGCGGGCGATGAGCTCGGCGCGCTGCTCCGCCACGCGGACACCCGCCGTGCCTCCGGCGCCGGTGCGGCTCGCGACCGACCCCTCGATCGTCAGCACCTCGCGGACGTTCGGGGTCAGATGCGTCGACACCTCCGCGAGCAGAGCGTCATCGGCATCCTCGAGTCCGATTCCGCGCTCCTCGCACGCGCGCACGAGCGACCCGGAGATCTCGTGTGCGTCACGGAACGGCACGCCCTGCTTCACGAGCCACTCGGCCACGTCGGTGGCCAGCGAGAATCCGGCCGGGGCGAGGGCGGCCATGCGCGCCGTGTCGAAACGCATCGTCGCCACCATGCCGGCGAACGCGGGCAGCACCGTCTCGAGCGTGAGGACCGAGTCGAAGACCGGCTCCTTGTCCTCCTGCAGATCGCGGTTGTAGGCCAGCGGCAGCGCCTTCAGCGTCGCCAGAAGACCAGACAGGTTGCCGATCAGGCGTCCCGCCTTGCCGCGAGCGAGCTCGGCGATGTCGGGGTTCTTCTTCTGCGGCATGATGCTGGAGCCCGTGGAGTAGCCGTCGTCGAGCGTGACGAAGCCGAACTCGCGGGTGTTCCAGATGATGATGTCTTCCGCGAAACGCGAGAGATCCACACCGATCATGGCCGCGATGAAGGCGAACTCGGCGACCACGTCACGCGAACTCGTGCCGTCGAGGGAGTTCTCCGCCGGACGGGCGAGTCCGAGCCGGTCGGCGACCAGCTGGGGGTCGAGGCCGAGGGTCGCACCGGCGAGCGCTCCCCCGCCGTAGGGCGAGACCGACGCCCGCGCCGCCCAGTCACGGAGCCGCTCGAGATCACGAACGAGGGGCCAGCCGTGGGCCTGCAGGTGGTGGGCCAGCAGGATCGGCTGCGCGTGCTGCAGGTGGGTGCGCCCCGGCATGATCGCCTCGGCGTGCGCCTCGGCCTGCGACACGATGGCATCGACGACACGCAGGAGATCGCGGGCGATCACGCGGGCGTGGTCGAGCAGGTACAGCCGCACGAGGGTGGCGATCTGATCGTTGCGGCTCCGACCCGCGCGGAGCTTGCCGCCGAGCGCCGGACCGATCTCGGCGATGAGGGCGGCTTCCAGCGCGCCGTGCACGTCCTCATCCGTCGGCTGGGCGACCAGTGAGCCGTCGGCGACCGCCGCCGCGAGGGCATCGAGCCCCGCGTGCATCCGCGCCTCTTCGTCGGCGGTGAGGTACCCGGCGGCGGCGAGCGCCGCGGCGTGCGCGTGCGAACCGGCGATGTCGTAGAGCGCGAGCACCCAATCGAAGTGCGTGGAACGGCTGAGGGTCGCAAGCTCCGGTGAGGGCCCCGACGCGAAGCGCGCCCCCCAGAGTGCGCCGTCGTTCGTGCCGTGCGGTGTCGTTTCGCTCACCGCACCAGCCTAGCGAGCACCGCGCCGACGCTCCGCCCGGTGCGCTCCGCACGGCGCAGAGCCCGCCGCAGCACGTTCATCCGTCCCGACGCGTCGCATCGCGGCATCCGATGCGACCAGACGAGACGGATGAGCGAGCCGCGGACCCCTCCCCACACCGCCCCGCTGCTCACGTATGCACAGATGCCGCCGCCCGACCCGTCGCGCGCGAGGAGGCGCGCCACGCTGCGATGATGAGTCGTCGCCCGTCGCCGCTGCCCGACAGCCTTCCGGAGTCGTTCTCCGTCGCGCAGACGCAGGATGCCGGGGTATCGCCGCGCCGGCTCCGCGCGCGCGATCTGGCCTCGCCGTTCCGGGGCGTGCGATCGCGGCCTCCGGCGGAGTCCGCGGCTGCGGTGGACGACGACGCGTCGCCCGGTGCGAACGAGAATGCGCGGCTGCGGCTGACGATCCAGCGGGCGGCGCGCGCGTATGCGGCCCGGGCGGTCCCCGGCATCCTGTACACCCACGTCACGGCGGCGGTGATCTGGGATCTGCCGCTTCCGCTGCGGCTGCTGCGTCGCGGCGCCGAAGCGATCGACGTCGCCGTGCTCGGCGAGCGGCGAGCACCGAAGGGCGTGGGGGTGCGGGGTCATCAGCTGCGCGCCGAGCTCACGAGGACCGGCGTGCGGCGCGGGTTGCGCGTGGCCGCGCCGGCATCGGTGTGGGTGCAGCTGGCTCCGCTGCTGTCGGTGGGCGAGCTCGTCGAGCTGGGCGACGCCGTCGTGCACATCCCGCGGCGACGGGGGATGCATCGCGGTACGCCCGCTGACGCCTTGGCGGCGCGTGACGACCTGGTGGAGGCGATGGAGGCCGGCCGCCGCGTCGGTGCTGCGCGACTGCGCGCGGCGCTGGGGCTGATCCGGGTCGGGGCGGCCTCGCCACCGGAGACGCGGATACGTCTCGCGTGCGTGCGGCGGCAGCTACCCGAGCCTCTCCTCGACGTCGACGTGTTCGGCGTGGACGGCAGACCCATCGGCTTCACCGAACTGGCTTTCCCGGACCACGGCGTCCTCGTGGAGTACGAGGGCGATCACCACCGCCGATCGCCGAAGCAATGGCAGCGCGACATCGAGAAGCACGCGGCCTGCGTGGCCGCGGGATGGGAGGTCGTGCGCCTGACCGCCGCAGACCTGCATCGGGACGCTGCTCCCGCTGCCGCGAAGATCGCCGCAGCGTTGGCTCGCGGCGATCTTCGCCGTTCATCCGTCCCGTGGGGTCGTGTCGCCGCTGCAGATGCGGCGGGAGGGGACGGATGAACGGCTCAACCGGGGATGACCGCGCGGGTGGCGTATGCCAGGGCGCGTTCCAGGGGGCCGCGGCCGAGGACGAGGGCCCATGCGGTGCAGGACACGAGCGTCGCGCCGACGAACGGCCAGAACGGCTGCAGGTCGCGAAAGCCCGACAAGTCGCCGACGTCGCCCATGGCAAGGGATGCCCACACGGCCCACGCGACGATCTGCCCGACGTACGCGGTCAGCGGCATCGACCCCACGGCGCGCACGGGCAGCAGCACGATGCGCGCAGGCGTGCGACAGATCAGCAGACACAGGCCGATGACGGCGAGCGCGAAGCCGCCCGACCCGACCGCCTCGAGCACACCGCCGGAGTGCGCGCCGTCGGCCAGCACCCGTCCGAGGTACGAGTCCTCGGGCAGGTCGATGACCGTGGATGCCGCGGCGGCCGCCATCGCGCACGCCGCGCCACCGACGACCAGCGCGACGAGGGTGCGCGCCGATCGCAGGTCGGAGCGTGCGGCAGCCAGACCCGCGATCAGGAAGGCCGCCCACACGAGGAAGGGATAGTGCCAGCCCAGCAGCAGAACGAGGTCGCCGCCGATCGCCCCGGCGTCCACGAGCGCCCGATCCGCCAGTGGCAGCACCCAGGGGGCGCCGACGCCGATGACGGCGGCGAGGACCCAGAGGGTGGATGCCGACAGGCGCAGCAGCGGCACCGCGAGGAGGAACAGGATGCCGTAGGCCGGCAGGATCACGTAGACCGGCACACCCGTGGCATTCAGCAGCATCCCGATGCCCCAGATGATCGCCGCCCGCACGACCAGGCGTCGCCGCGCGACGACGAGCGTGCGACCCGTCGCGGGCGTGCGGCCCGCGCTCGCCCGCGCACCGGTCATGAGAGCGATCGAGACCCCCGCGAGCGTCGCGAACAAGATCGAGGACCGCCCGTTGACGAGATCGACCCACGCCGCGGGTTGCGCAGCATCGAAATGCGCGATCACCAACAGGTGCGCGGCGAACATCCCGAACACCGCGAGACCCCGCGCGAGATCGACGCCGGCGAGCCTGCCGTCGCCATCCAGCGTGCGCGCGCGGAGCGGACGGGGGGCCGTCATCGTCGTCCCACCGTCCGCATCCCGATCACTGCTGGCGCAGCAGCCAGACCAGCAGGGCCTTCTGGGCGTGCAGCCGGTTCTCCGCCTCATCCCAGACCACGCTCTGCGGTCCGTCGATGACCTCGGCATCCACCTCGTAGCCGCGGTCGGCGGGGAGGCAGTGGATGAAGATCGCGTCGGGGTCGGCGAGGTCCATCGTCTCCTGCGTGACCTTGTATCCACCGAGGTCGTGGACGCGCTGGATCTTCTCCTCCTCCTTGCCCATCGACACCCAGGTGTCGGTGACGATGACGTCGGAGCCGGCGGCCGCCTCGGCGGGATCGGTGAAGAGCGTGACCGAGCCGCCGGTCGTCGCGGCGATGCGATCGGCATCGGCGATGACGTCGGCGCGGGGGGCATACGCGGCGGGCGAGGCGACGCGCACGTGCATGCCGGCGGTGACGCCGGCCAGCACATAGGAGTGACCCATGTTGGAGGTGCCGTCGCCGAAGAACGTGAGGGTCAGACCCTTCAGCTCGCCCTTGTGCTCGCGGATGGTGAGCAGGTCGGCGAGCAGCTGGCACGGGTGGAAGTCATCGCTGAGGGCGTTGATCACCGGAACGGTCGTGCCGCGCGCCATCTCCTCCAGGCCCGCCTGCGCGTAGGTGCGCCACACGATGGCCGCGACCTGGCGCTCCAGCACCCGCGCGGTGTCGGACGGCGTCTCCTTGCCCCCGAGCTGGCTGTTGGCGGTCGAGATGATCAGCGGCGATCCGCCGAGATCGGCGATGCCCACCGCGAACGACACGCGAGTGCGCGTCGAGCTCTTGTCGAAGATGACCGCCACGGTCTGGGGGCCTTCGAGGGGCTTCAGCTTCCAGCGATCCTTCTTCAGGGCGACGGCCAGATCGAGGATCTCGGCCTGCTCGGCCGGGGTGAGATCGTCATCGCGGAGCAGGTGGCGGGTCATGCGGAGGCCTCCGGGGTCGAGGGGTCGGACGCGTCGAGCACGAGGGCGTCGGCGACGGTCGCGAGGGAGCGGGTGAACAGGTCGATGAACTCGTCGATCTCGACGTCGCCGATGGTCAGCGCGGGCGCGATGCGGATCGTGCTGTCGTTGGCAGCGTTGACGATGAGGCCGTGCTGCTGCGCGGCGGCGACGAGCGCGCCGGCCACGGGATGCCGCAGCGCGACGCCCAGCAGCAGACCGCGTCCGCGGCATCCTTCGATCAGTGCGGAGTCGATCTGAGCGATCGCGGCGCGCAGCTGCTCGCCGCGGACGGCGGCGTTGGCGACGAGTCCCGCGCGATCGATCTCGCCGAGCACGGCCAGGGAGGTCGCCGTCGCGAGCGGATTGCCGCCGAAGGTCGAGCCGTGCGTGCCCGGGTAGAAGAGGTCGCTGGCGGCGCCGAAGGTGATGAGCGCGCCGATCGGGAAGCCGCCGCCGATGCCCTTGGCGACGGTGATCGCGTCGGGCACGATGTCCTCGTGCTGGAAGGCGAACCAGGCGCCGGTGCGACCCGCGCCCGTCTGGATCTCATCGACGATCAGCAGCGCACCGTGACGCGCGGTGATCTCGCGTGCCGCGGTGAGGTATCCCTCCGGCAGCGGCACGACACCCGCCTCACCCTTGATCGGCTCGACGAACAGGGCCGCCACGTCGTCGTCCATGGCCGCCTCGAGGGCTTCCACCGTCGAGTCGAGGAACTCGACCCCGGGGACCATCGGCAGGAACGGTGCCTGCATGTACGGCTTTCCGGTGAGGGCGAGCGTTCCCATCGTGCGGCCGTGGAACGCATCCTTCAGCGCCAGGATGCGGGGGCGCGCGGCGCGCGCGTCCGTCGCCGCGCCGTGCAGGCGGGCGAGCTTGAACGCGGCCTCGTTCGCTTCGGCGCCCGAGTTCGCGAAGTACACGCGTCCGGTGTCTGCGGCACCCGACAGGCGCTTGAGCTCGGCGGCCAGTGCCAGCTGCGGCGGCGTCGCGAAGAAGTTCGACACGTGCGACAGCGTCGCGGCCTGGCGCGACACGGCCTCCACGAAGACGGGGTGTGCGTGACCGAGCGAGGTGACGGCGATGCCGCCGAGGAAATCGAGGTAGCGGCGTCCGTCCGCGTCCCACAGCGACGACCCCTCGCCGCGGACGAACAGAGCCATCCGGTCGCCGGCGTTGCGGACGAGGTCGCGCCCGGCGTCCTCCTGCCACATCGTCGCTGCCGTCGTCTGCTCCTGTACGCCGCTCACTGCGCCACCACCTCTGTTCCGATTCCCTGCTCCGTGAAGACCTCGACCAGTACCGAATGGGGCTGGCGTCCGTCGATGATCGCCGCCGTGTCGACGCCGCCGTCGACGGCGTCGAGGCACGCCTGCATCTTCGGGATCATGCCCGACTCCAGCCGCGGCAGCATCGCGCGCAGCTCATCGGCGGTCAGATGCGAGACCAGCGAGTCGCGATTCGGCCAGTCGGCGTAGAGGCCCGCGACATCCGTGAGCACGACGAGCTTCGCCGCGCCCAGCGCGACGGCCAGAGCGGCTGCCGCGGCATCCGCGTTGACGTTCAGCGAGTGCCCGGGGTTGTCCAGGTCGGGTGCGATCGAGGAGACCACCGGGATACGACCGGCGGCGAGCTGGTCGAGCACCGGCTGCGGGTCGACGCGGACGACATCGCCGACGGCGCCGAGGTCGTGCTCGGTGCCGTCGATCACCACGCCGCGCCGCCGCCCCTGGAAGAGCCCCGCATCCTCCCCCGACACCCCGACGGCGAAGGGGCCGAACGCGTTGATGCGCCCGACCAGCTGCGGGTTCACCTGACCGGTGAGCACCATCCGCACGACGCTGATCGCCTCGGTCGAGGTCACCCGGTAGCCGCCCTTGAACTCGCTGGGGATGGCGAGCCGATCCAGCATCTGCGAGATCTGCGGGCCTCCCCCGTGCACGACGACCGGCTTGACACCGACGAACCGGAGGTACGCGATGTCCTGCGCGAACGCGTCCTGCAGCTCTTCGGAGACCATGGCGTTGCCGCCGTACTTGATCACGATGATCTGCTCGCGGAAGCGCTGCAGCCACGGCAGCGACTCGATGAGGACGGCGGCCTTCTCGGCGGCTTCCTCGGGCGTGGTCTGCTGGATCTTGCCAGTCATGAGCTGTACGCGCTGTTCTCGTGCACGTAGTCGTGCGTCAGGTCGTTCGTGAAGATCGTCGCCTCCTCCTCGCCCTCCTTGAGGTCGATGAGCACGTCGGTCGCGCGCGGCGTGAGGTCGACCTCCTCCCGGGGGCGGTCCGGTGCGCCCGCGCTGCACAGTCGCACCCCGTTGAAGCTGACGTCGACGGCGTACGGATCGAAGGCCGCCTGCGTCGTCCCGATCGCGGCCAGCACGCGGCCCCAGTTGGGGTCGTTTCCGAAGATCGCGGCCTTGAAGAGGTTGTTGCGTGCGACGGAGCGCCCCACCTCGACGGCGTCGTCCTCGGATGCCGCGCCCACCACCCGGATGGTGATGTCGTGGCTCGCACCCTCGGCATCCGCCTGGAGCTGTCGAGCGAGACTCGTGCACACCTCGACGAGAGCCGCACGGAACGCGTCCGCGTCGGGCGTCACGCCGCTCGCGCCACTGACCATCAGCGTCACCTGATCGTTGGTCGACATGCAGCCGTCGGAGTCGAGTCGGTCGAAGCTCACCCGGGTGGCGGCGCGCAGATGCGCATCCGCCTCGTCGGCCGACAGCACCGCGTCGGTCGCGATGACCACGAGCATCGTGGCAAGGCCCGGAGCGAGCATCCCCGCACCCTTGGCCATCGCCCCGATGGTCCACCCGTCACCGGCGAAGACAGCGGTCTTGGGTACGGTGTCGGTCGTCATGATGGCGCGCGCCGCGTGGTCGCCGCCGTCGTCCGAGAGGGCGGAGATCGCCGCCTCGGTACCGGCAAGGACCTTCCCGCGGAAGACCTCGTCGCCCGTGCCGATGAGCCCGGTGGAGCACACGAGCACGTCGCCGGGGCTGATGCTCAGCAGCTCGGCGGCCTTCTCCGCCGTCTGATGAGTGGTCTGGAAACCGAACGCCCCGGTGAAGCAGTTGGCGCCGCCCGAGTTGAGCACGATCGCCTCGACGGTGCCGTCCTGAATGGCCTGCTGCGACCACAGGATCGGGTTGGCCTTGGCACGATTGCTGGTGAACACGGCGGCTCCGACCTTCAGCGGGCCGCGGTTGACGACGACGGCGACGTCGGGCCTGCCGGTCGATTTGAGACCGGCCACGACGCCGGCGGCGGCGAATCCTGCAGGGGCGGTGACGCTCACGGTGCCACTCCGTTCACGGTCAGACCCGTGGCCTCCGGAAGGCCCAGGGCGATGTTCATCGACTGGATGGCGGCACCGGCGGTGCCCTTGACGAGGTTGTCGACGGCCGTCACGACGACGACGCGGTTCGCGGCGCGGTCGACCGCGAGTCCGACGAGGGCGGTGTTGGCGCCCAGAACGTCCGCCGTGCGGGGGAACTGCCCCTCGGGCAGCAGCTGCACGAACGTCTCACCGTCGTACGCGCTCTCCCAGGCCGAGCGGATCTCGGCATCCGTCACGCCGTCCACGATCGGTGCCGTGGAGGTGGCCAGGATGCCGCGGGCCATCGGCACCAGCACCGGCGTGAACGAGACGCGGGCATCGGGAGCACCGGCGACCGCGAGCGCCTGCTGGATCTCGGGGATGTGGCGGTGCGTGCCGCCGACGGCATACGGGTTCGCGGTGCCGAGGATCTCGGAGGCGAGCAGGTTCGTCTTCAGGCTCTTACCCGCCCCGGAGGGCCCCACGGCCAGCACGCTGACGATGTCGCGGGCGTCGATGACGCCGGCCGCGACGCCGGGGACGAGGCTCAGCGCCACCGTGGAGGCGTTGCAGCCCGGGGCGGCGATGCGGGAGGCGCCGACGAGGTGCTCACGCTGCTTCTGCCCGCCCGCGCCGACGATCAGCTCCGGCACGCCGTAGGTCCACGGCTCGTGGAAGGCGCCGCCGTAGAACGCGTCCCACGCCGCCGGCGAGATCAGACGGTGGTCGGCACCGGCGTCGATGACCAGGGGCGTGTCGGCGAGCGCGTCGGTGTACTGACCGGACTGGCCGTGCGGGAGCGCGAGGAAGACCACGTCGTGGCCCGCGAGCACCTCGGGCGTCGTCGGCTGCAGGGTGAGGTCGGCCAGCGAACGCAGGTGGGGCTGATGCTGGATGAGCGCATCGCCGGCGTTGCTGTGCGCGGTGACGGTGCGGATGTGGACGTCGGGATGAGCGGCGAGGAGGCGCAGGATCTCGCCGCCGGCATAGCCGGAAGCGCCGGAGACGGCGACCGAAAGGGTCATTGTTCAACCTTATTGTGACGTGAGTCGGCAAACGGTGGGCTCGAAGCGGCGACACCGGCGACTCGACCCGTCACGACGACAGGGAGCTCGCGGGGTCGCCTAAAGTCGGCGGCCGTCCTGACGTCGGCGCGCGCGCAGCACCGTGGCAACGGTGACGGGAGCGGCGGCGTGCATGCGGAGACGCTATCGCGCGGCGCGTCGTCGCCGCAAATCGATGCCGTCACTGCGCAAGGGCATCGAGGAGCTCGCGCTCGTCGGCGCGCGTGAGCCCGGCGGAGCGGGGACGGTCCAGTCCCCGTTCGCGCTCGTCGGCGAGCACGGGCCGCAGCGCGTTCTCCAGCGGCCTGTGGCGTCCGCCGAGAATGCGATAGGTGCCATTGGCGCGAGTCGCGAAGCCGGGCATATCGTCGGGCAGCCACAGCGGCAGCGATCGCTCCCCCGCCCAGTACCCACGCCGTGCGCGACGAGCCACGGCGCGGATGCCGGGACGAGCGCACCGGTGTGGCCGGCGATGCTGCGTGCGGCGGCGAGCACCGCCTCCAGCGGAAGGCTGTCGCCGACGGCGTTGACCGCACCGGTGAACCGCGCCCGGCCGGCTTCGACCACGAAGTCGGCCAGGTCGTCGACGTCGATCGCCTGCACGCGCGCACCGGGTGCGTCGGGGATCAGCACCGGCTCATCCGCGGCGGCGGCGAAGCGGGCGACCCCGTAGCCGAAGCGGTCGGTGGGATCGCCCGGGCCGGCGATCAGGCCCGGGCGCACCACGGCCGCCCGGTGGCCGAGCGCCGCCCGCACGGTCTGCTCGGCGGCGGCCTTCTCGCGTCCGTAGTCGTACGGGTCGCCGGGTTCGGCGGCGACGGCGAGGGCGGCGGACTCGTCGGCGCCCGCCACGTCCCACTCGCGATCCGCGACGGCGGTGTAGGCATCGTCGCGCTCCCGATCGGCGACGACCAGCCGGGTGCCGGCCGGCGCGTCGCGGCCGCCGCGGGCGAGTACCGTCACGGCGGCACCGGCATCCTGCCAGCGCCGGGCGATCCGGCCCGAAAGCCAGCCGGTGCCGCCGAGGATCAGAACATCGGTCATGTCGTCGGGAAGGCCTTGATGCGCTGGAGCAGGTCGGGACCGGTGCGATCCAGCATCCGGCCGCCGAGCCACACCCCCAGGACCGCGGCGCCTCCGCCGACGACGATGCCGACGACGAGCGCCACCCACCCCCAGACGGCCGCGCCGGTGATGAACCCGGCGACGGCGAACGCGATGGCCGGCGCTCCGATGACGAGGCAGGCGCCCATCACGACGAACACGAGCAGACCGGTCAGGAACGTCTGGCCCGGCACGCTCTTGAACGGGCTGTCGCCGGGGGCGGCGACCGGCGTCACGAGCAGAGCGGAGGACACGGCCGAGACGCCGTAGCCGCCGAGCACCAGCCCCAGCGAGGCGCCCAGGATGCCGGGCAGATGTTCGAGCCGGCCGCCGACGGCCGTGGTCACGACGGCGAGCAGCACGATCAGCGGGATGCCGATGCTCGCGGCGCCGAGAAGGCGTCCCAGGCGGTCGTCGCGGCCGCGGATGCCGGTCGCGAGCACCGAGGCGAAAGCGGTGCCGTCGTAGGAGACGTCGGTGTAGCCGGAGAGGCACAGCACGAGAGCGACGAGCACCGCCGAGCTCGAGAACATGAACCCGTCGATACCGCTCGTGAACGCGAACAGCAGCGGGAACAGCGGCACGATCAGCAGTTGGCGGAGGTATCGCGGATCGCGCAGCCACGCCGTGAGCGATCGCGCCCAGGTCGCGCCGACGCCGCCGGTGGGCATGCGGCCGAACAGCCCCAGCGCCCCCGAGCGGGCCACCTTCGCCGCGCGCTGCCGCGGCGTCGTGACGGCGCCGCGAAGAGCGCGCGCCCACAGCAGCCAGAGCGCGGCGAGCGTCGCCGCGGCGATGAGCAGACGGGCCACGGCGCTCACCCCCTGTCCGGCCGCGACGTCGGCGGGGACGGCCCACACCGCGCCGATGGGCGTCCACCCGAGCACGTCCGCGATCCGCGGTATCCGGTCGCGGACGTCGGCGGTGGAGGTGAGGGCGAGGGTCCCGGTCACGATCGGGCCGGCCATGATCAGCAGGATGAGCACGATCGTGCCCACGAACTCGCGGCCGCGGCGGTTGCCGCCGAGACCGCTGGACAGCGCCGAGACGAGTCGGGAGGCGACGACGCACGTGAGCACGCCGAGGACGATGCAGACGACCGCGGCGATCGCGGCGAGCGGCCAGCGGACCCACAGCGCGATCGTCGCGAGAGCGGCGATCGACGTGGCGATCCCGGGGATCCCGGTGACGCCTGTGGCGGTCAGTGCAGCCATGATCTGCGTCGCGCTGAGCGGGAACGGGGCGAGCTTCTCGGCATCCACCGTCGTGTCCATCCCCGCGATCAGCACGGGTCCCAGCACCCACCCGAGGACGAGCGCGGATCCGCCGATCACGACCGTGGCCCGCGCCGCCTCGAGGCCCTGGAACACCGCGACGGCGACGAGCCCCGCGATCACGGAGGTGAGGATGCCGAGCGCCCACAGGATGCCGAAGCAGAAGCCGACCAGCTGCCAGGGACGACGCGCGAGGGTGTTGCCGAGGATGCGGTATCTCAGCCTCAGGACTGTCGCAACCACTGCGGTCCCTCCGAGGTGTGGCGGCCTCCCACGAGGGAGAGGAACCGGTCCTGCAGGCTCTCGCCCGCGCGCACCTCATCGACGGTGCCGGCGGCCAGGACACGACCGGCCGCGATGACGGCGACGTGGTCGCACATGCGCTGCACGAGGTCCATCGAGTGGCTGGAGATGATGATCGTGCCGCCCGATGACGTGTAGGAGCGCAGGACGTCCTCGATGTTGGCGGCGGAGACGGGGTCGACCGATTCGAACGGCTCGTCGAGCACGAGCAGACGCGGCGCGTGCACCAGGGCGCAGGCCAGAGCCACCTTCTTGGTCATGCCGGCGGAGTAGTCGGCGACGATCGTCCCGGCCGCCTCACCCAGGTCCATCAGTGCGATGAGATCGGCCACCCGGGGGGCGATCTGCTCGCGCGGCACCGAGAACATCATCGCCGTGTAGGTGATGAGCTGCTCGCCCGTGAGACGGTCGAACAGACGAACGCCGTCGGCGAGGTTTCCGATGAGGGCCTTGGCGCGCACCGGATCGGCCCACACGTCGACACCGTGCACCCAGGCGCCGCCGGCGTCGGGACGCAGGAGGCCGGTGGCCATCGACAGCGTCGTGGTCTTTCCGGCTCCGTTCGGCCCGACCAGTCCGTAGAACGATCCGGCGGGAACGACCAGGTCGACGCCGCCCACCGCGGTCTTGTCGCCGAAGCGCTTCACGAGGCCTGCAAGCTGCAGGGCGGGCACCATCTGCGTATCAGTCATCCCCACCGAGCCTAGCCCGACCCCTGTGGCCGGTGACACCCCCGTGGACGGACCGCCGGACGCCCGCGGTGTCGGACGGGTCTGCCACCATGACCGCATGCTGCAGACCCTCGCCGTCGCCGGTTACCGCTCCCTCCGGGATGTCGTGGTGCCTCTGGGCGGGCTCACCGTCATCACCGGCCCCAAAGGGTCGGGCAAGTCCAACCTCTACCGCGCACTGCGCCTTCTCGCCGCCGCAGCGCGTGGCGAGGTGGTCGGTGCCGTGGCGCGCGAGGGAGGACTGCCGTCCGTCTTGTGGGCGGGTCCGGAGAACGGCGGCACTCAGGGCACGGTGCGCCGTGGCCCGATCGCCCTCAGGCTGGGGTTCTCCTCCGACGAGCTCGGCTACCTCATCGACCTCGGCATCCCGCAGTCCGACCCTTCCGTCGCCAACCCGTTCGCCCGCGACCCGGAGATCAAACGCGAGCAGGTCTTCGCCGGTCCGGTGGCCAAACCCGCCGCGCTGCTGATCGATCGGCGGCGACAGAGCACACGTGTGCGCGAGGGCGGATGGACCGAGCTCGACCAGCGTCTCGCGCCCTACGAGAGCATCGTGACCGACCTGGCCGACGGCGATACCGCGCCCGAGCTGCTGGCGCTGCGACGCACGATGGGCGCGTGGCGGTTCTACGACCATTTCCGCGTGGATGCCGAGGCTCCCGCGCGCCGGCCGCAGGTCGGGACGCGCACCCAGACGCTGTCGCACGACGGGGCGACGCTGGCGGCCACGTGGGCGACGATCGTGGATGCCGGCCACGGCGACGCCCTGGACCGGGCCGTCCGCGACGCCTTCCCGGGGTCCCGCGTGGAGGTCCAGGCGAACGAGGGCCTGTTTCGTCTGGTCCTGCACCAGAGCGGCCTGCTCCGCCCGCTGGAGGCGGCGGAACTGTCGGACGGAACGTTGCGCTATCTCCTGTTGTGCGCGGCCCTCCTGCCGGCGCGGCCCGCGCCGCTGCTGGTGCTCAACGAGCCGGAGGCGAGCCTGCATGTGTCGCTGCTCGAACCCCTCGCCCGGCTGATCCAGCATGCCGCCCAGCACACGCAGGTGCTCGTCGTCTCGCACGCGCGGGAGCTGGTCGAGGCACTCCCGGCGACGGCTCGCGTCGAGTTGCGCAAGGATCAGAACGGCACGGCCGTCGTCGGCCAAGGGTTCATGGACGTTCCCGCCTGGCATTGGGGGTCGCGGTGAACGGACCCCGAGGCCGCACTACTCCCGGATGCTCGCCCCGAAACGCTCGGCGGCCACCGCCACGCCGGCCAGCTTGGCCTCCGTGGCTTCGGCAGCGGTGAGCGTGCGGTCCGGTGCCCGGAACCGCAGCGCGAACGTGAGGCTCTTGGTGCCCTCGGCGAGCCCTGTGCCCCGGTAGTCGTCGACGAGGCGAACGGCCTCCAGCAACGCGCCCGCGCCCTCGCGCAGCGCCGTCTCGACATCTCCCGCGACGACGCCGTCTGCGACCACGAGCGAGACGTCCTGCGTCGCGGCCGGGTATCCCGACAGCGAGGGCGCCACGTCGGGTGCGCCGGCGAGGCGCAGGACGCGGTCGAGATCGAGTTCGGCGACGTAGACCGCGCCCAGCAGGTCGGCATCGGCGGCCACCTGCGGCAGCACCTGACCGACGTAGCCCACCTCCTCGCCGTCGACCGTCAGGATTCCGGCGCGACCGGGGTGGAGCGCCGCACGCTGCCCCTGCGCGACATCGATACGCACGCCCGCCCCTGCGGCGATGGTCTGGACGGCGCCGAGGACATCCGACAGATCCACCGGGATCGGGGGCTTCCCGGGCTGCTTGGCAACGATGTCGCCCGTGAGCAGAACGGCAACGTGGCGCGGCTGCGGCGGCAACGCGGCGTTGAGCGCGGCGAGCGTGTCGTCGTCGGGACGAATCGCCAGCGGCGGCACGGTATCGGTGCCGTACGCGACGCCCTCTTCCGGCGTGAACACGAGGCCCGTCTCGAACAGGGCGAGATCGCCGAAGCCGCGGGCCTGGTTGCGGTGTGCGACCTGCAACAGGCCCGGGATCAGTGAACGGCGCAGGTAGGGCGCCTGACCGTCGAGCGGGTTCGCGAGCTTGACCGATGCGATCGGCTCGCCCGCGGCCGACCCGTGCAGAGCGTTCGCCTCAGCGGTCGAGAACGGGAACGAGGGCGTCTCCACGAACCCGGCGGCGGCGAGCGCGTTGGCCACGCGACGGCGACCCTTCTGCACCGGTGTCAGTCCGCGCCCGGACGGGGGCGTGGGCAGCACCGACGGGATGCGCTCCAGACCGTGGATGCGGGCCACTTCCTCGGCGAGCGTCCACTTGTCGGTGAGGTCGGGGCGCCACGTCGGCGGAATGACGTGCCAGCCGTCGGTCACGCCGTCGAGCTCCTCGCCCGGCAGCACCTCGCAGCCCACCATCTCGAGGGCGCTCGTGATCTCGGCATCCGTGTAGTCGACGCCGATCAGCTCCGAGACGAACCCGTGAGGCAGCTCGATGCCGGCGACGAAGACCTCGCCGAACAGCGCGCCACCGAGCTCGGTGTCGAGGGCGCCGCCGGCAAGGTCGACCATGAGGTCGGCGACGCGACGGGCGGCCACGAACGGCAGCAGCGGATCGACGCCGCGCTCGAAACGGCGCGACGCCTCCGACGGCAGCTTGTGACGACGAGCCGTGCGAGCGATCGTCACCGGGTCGAAGATCGCGGCTTCGACGAGCACGTTGCGCGTGGCATCCGTCATCTCCGTCGTCCCGCCACCCATCACACCCGCGAGGCCGATGGGGCCGGAATCGTCGGTGATGAGCAGGTCCTCGGCGCTGAGCGTGCGCTCTTTGCCGTCGAGGGTTGTGAGCTTCTCCCCCTCGCCGGCGCGCCGGACGGTGATGCCGCCCTGCAGCCGGTCGAGGTCGTACCCGTGGATCGGGTTGCCGAGCTCCAGCATGACGTAGTTGGTGATGTCGATCAGGATGCCGAGCGAGCGGATGCCGGCGAGGGCCAACCGCGCCACCATCCAGGGCGGTGTCGGCCGCGCCGGGTCGACCCCGCGAACCACGCGGGCGACGAACTCGCTGGCCCCGACGCGGCCGCGCAGCGGCGCACGGTCGTCCACGACGATCGCGAATCCGGAGCCGGGCTGGACGTCGTCCCACGCGTGGGCGGCGGGGTCGGAGAAGGCGGCACCGGTCGCGTGCGAGTACTCACGGGCGATGCCACGGATCGACAGGGCGTAGCCACGGTCAGGGGTGACGTTGACGTCGACGGCGACGTCGTCGAGGCCCAGCAGGGCGATCGCGTCGGTGCCGACCTCCGGATCGAGGCCCAGCTCGACGAGCCGCAGGATGCCGTTGTGCTCGTCACCCAGCCCGAGCTCGCGGGCCGAGGCGATCATGCCGTCCGAGACGTGACCGTAGGTCTTGCGCGCGGAGATCGGGAAGGGCCCCGGAAGGGTGGCACCGGGCAGGGAGACGACGACCTTGTCCCCTTCGACGAAGTTGGACGCGCCGCAGACGATGCCGCGGACACCACCGTTCGCCGCGCCGACATCCACCTGGCACCAGCGGATCGTCTTGCCGTTGGACTGCGGCTCCGCATCGAAGGAGAGCACCTGGCCGACCACGACCGGTCCGCTGATCTCGAAGCCGATCGCCTCTTCCTCCTCGAAACCCACCGACACGAGCGCCGCGAAGACGTCGTCGGTCGTGGCGCCCTGGGGAAGCTCGACGTACTCACGCAGCCACGACAGAGGGACGCGCATCAGACCACCATTCCGAACTGCTCGCTGAAGCGGACATCGCCCTCGGCCATGTCACGCATGTCCTGCACGTCCGAGCGGAACATGAGCGTGCGCTCGATGCCCATTCCGAACGCGAACCCCGAGTAGACCTCGGGGTCGATCCCGGCCGCGCGCAGCACGTTCGGGTTGACCATTCCGCAGCCGCCCCACTCGATCCAGCGCGGCCCGCCCTTGAACGTGGGATGCCAGAGATCGAGCTCTGCCGACGGCTCGGTGAAGGGGAAGTAGTTGGTGCGAAAACGCGTCTTCGCCTCGGCGCCGAAGAGCACCCTCGCCGCGTGATCCAGCGTGCCCTTGAGGTTCGCCATCGTGATGCCCTTGTCGACGACGAGGCCCTCGAACTGGTGGAAGGCCGGCAGGTGCGTCGCATCGAACTCGTCGGTGCGGTAAACACGTCCGGGCGAGAGCACGTAGATGGGAAGGTCGCGCTCGAGCATCGATCGCATCTGCACCGGGCTGGTCTGCGTGCGCAGCACGAGGTGCCGCGCGATCGGATCGACGAAGAAGGTGTCCTGCAGCTGGCGCGCGGGGTGGTCGATGTCGAAGTTCAGGCCGTCGAAGTTGTACCACTCGTGCTCGAGCTCGGGCCCCTCGGCGATCTCCCATCCCATGCCGACGAACAGGTCGGCGATCTCCTCCTGCAGAAGCGACACGGGATGCCGGGCCCCGACACGCGCTCGCGGTGAGATCGCGGTGATGTCGACCCGCTCGGCTTCGAGCCGGGCAGCGGACTCCGCGGCTGCGAGCTCCTCCTCGCGGGCGGCGAGCGCCTGCGCGAGGCGGCCGCGAGCCTGGCCGACGAGCTTGCCGAACGCCGCCTTCTGATCGTTCGGCACATGGCGCAGCTGGGCGTTCAGCTGGGCGAGTGGCGAGCCCTCGCCGGCGTGAGCGGCACGAGCGGTCTTCAGCTCGAGCGTGGAGCCTGCCGCGGCGACCGCCGACAGCGCGTCCGCGACAGCGGCATCGACGTTCTCTGGAGTGATCTCGGGTGCGTCAGACACAAGAGAGGAGTCTACCGGGGGGCGGGCAACCATCCCCGCCGCGCTGATCCCCGCCGATCAGTGCGGTCGGCGCGGCAGACGGCCGGGCCCGCCGCCCTCGTTGCCCGTGGCGCGATCGGTCGCCTGCTGCAGACCGATCAACTGGGTGTCGGTCGTCGCGCCCACCGGGTGGTGCAGCGCGCCTCCTTCCGCGGCCTGCTGCTGCTGACGACGCTTCGTGCGCTGCTCGATGCGGTACGCGACGTAGCTCAACGCCAGGCACATGGCGACGTAGATCGTGCCGCCGACGATGGCCGTCTGTATCAGCGGTGAGCTGTACACCGCGTTCGAGCCGAGCAGCTTGATGACGTACAGCAGCTCGGGGTAGGTGATGATGAAGCCGAGCGCGGTGTCCTTGAGCGTGACGACCAGCTGGGCGACGATCACGGGCATCATGGCGCGGATCGCTTGGGGCAGCAGGATGAGGCGGAGCACCCCGGCCTTGCGCAGACCGATCGCGTAGCCCGCCTCGCTCTGGCCGCGCGGCAGCGACTCGACGCCGGCACGGATCACCTCGGCGAGGACGGAGCCGTTGTAGGCGACGAGCGCGATCACGACCGCCCAGTAGGGCTCCATGCGGATGCCGACAACGGGAAGTCCGTAATAGAGGAGCATCATGAACACGAGCACCGGAACCGCGCGGAGAACCTCGGTCACCCACCCGACGGGCGTGCGTATCCAGGCACGATCCGACAGACGCCCGATTGCGAGGACCAACCCCAGCGCGAGCGCACCCGTCGCCGCCGCCGCGAAGGCGGCGAGCGTCGCGAGGGCACCGTCGAGCAGACGCTGCCAGATCGTCCCGTAGGTGAAGATCTCCCACTTGTCGGCGGCGAACTGACCGGTGGCGGCGAAGCGCCAGATCACCCATCCCGCCGCCGCCGCGATCACGACGATCGTCACCGCACCGAGCACGCGGTTGCGGGCGATCGCCTTCGGCCCGGGGACGTCATAGAGGACGGAACTCATCGGGCGACCTTCCATCTGCGCTCCATCGCCCGCTGCAGCCACGCGAGCAGCAGCACGAGGGCGACGAAGATGACCATGACCCACAGAAGTGTCACGAGCTGGTTCTCGCCGCGCTCGCTGAGGTTGCTGCGCACGGAGCCGAGATTGAGCACCGAGAAGCCGGCGGCGACCGTCGTGTTCTTCAACAGCGCGATGAGCACGCTCATCATGGGCGGGATGACCGAGCGCGTCGCCTGCGGCAGGACGACGAGCGTCATCACCTGACCGAACGTGAGCCCGAGTGCGCGCGCGGCCTCAGCCTGCCCCACCGGGACCGTATTGATCCCCGAGCGCAGCGTTTCGGCGACGTAGGTCGCCGTGTAGACGCCGAGGGCGATCGTCGCCAGCAGGATCGCATCGATGCGCTCACGCAGCAGGATCGGCAGGCAGAACGCGAAGAAGAACATGACGAGGGTCAGAGGTGTGTTGCGGATCCAGTTGACGTAGACCGTGCCCACCGCCCGCGCCGCGGGGATCGGCGAGACCCGCATGGCACCGACGACGAAACCGAGCACCAGCGCGAGAATGCCCCCGCCGATGAACAGCACCATCGTTCCTCTGAGCGCCTCACCCCAGAGATCGAGGTTGTTGGTGATGATCTCCACCGCCCCGCCTTCCGTCGTTCTCGTTGTCGTCGTCTCGGTGCCGGATGCCGGCGGCAGCGCACTCGTCGCTGCCGCCGGCCCCGCTCAGCTCGCGGCGTCGACCGGGGGCTGCGTCGCCTTCACACCGGAGGCGCCGAGGTTCTTGTCGAAGATCGCCTGCCAGGTCGACCCGCCGTCGGTGAACATCGTGTTGATGAACGTCTGCAGCGCGGTGTCGCCCTTGGCGATGCCGACGCCGTAGCGCTCCTCGCTGAACGGTTCGCCGACGACCTTGAGCTTGTCGGGAGCCTGGGCCGCGTACCCGATGAGGATCGCTTCATCGGTCGTGACCGCGTCGACCTGACCGTTCTTGAGGTCTTCGACGCACGCCGAGTAGGTGTCGTACTCCTTGGTCTTGGCGGGAGTCTGATCCTTGATCCGCTGAATCGAGGTCGAGCCGGTCGCCGAGCAGACGGTGTCGTCCGCGGTCAGAGAGTCTTTGCCCGTGATCTTGTCGTTGTCGGCGGCGACCAGCAGGCCCTGTCCGGTGATGAAGTACGGACCGGCGAAGGAGATCTGCTGCTTGCGCTTGTCGGTGATCGAGTAGGTGCCGACGTAGTAGTCGATGTCACCGTTCACGAGGGCCTGTTCCCGGTTGGCCGAGGCGATCGGCTGGAACTGGATCTTGTCCTCGGCGACGCCGAGCGAGGCGGCGATCCAGCGCGCGATGTCGACGTCGAAGCCGCTGCGCGTGTTGGTCACCGGGTCCAGGTAACCCAGGCCCGGCTGGTCCTCCTTGACGCCGACGGTGACGGTGCCGGAGCTCTTGATCTTGTCGAAGGTGGGGCTGCCCTCGATCGTCACGTCGGTGGCGACCGTCCAGGGATTCTCGGCGGCACCCGAGGCACCGCCGGTGGAGCCCGGCTCCGCGCCGGGCGTACCGCTGTTGCACGCGGTGAGGGCGAGCGCGGCGAGGGCGATCCCCGCGATGCTGCCGGCGATTCTGTTCTTCTTCAGCATGTGATCCTCCTGTTTCGTATCCATCTCTCGTTGACCGCGCCGGTGCCAGGCGCGGACGTCTCGGTCAGTGCGTGATCAGCTTGGAGAGGAAGTCCTTCGCCCGGTCGCTCGTGGGGGCCGTGAAGAACTGGTCGGGGCGTGCCTGCTCGATGATCTGGCCGTCGGCCATGAAGACCACTCGATCGGCCGCTTTACGCGCGAACCCCATCTCGTGCGTGACGACGATCATCGTCATGCCGTCCTGGGCGAGACCGACCATGACGTCGAGCACCTCGTTGATCATCTCCGGGTCGAGCGCACTGGTGGGCTCGTCGAACAGCATGACCTTGGGCTTCATCGCCAGCGCCCGGGCGATCGCGACACGCTGCTGCTGACCGCCGGAAAGCTGTCCCGGCAGCTTGGATGCCTGATGCCCGACGCCCACGCGCTCCAGCAGCACCTTGGCTTCGGCTTCGGCATCCGCCTTCTTCATCTTCTTGACCTTGATGGGGCCGAGCGTGACGTTCTCGAGGATCGTGAGGTGGGAGAAGAGGTTGAAGGACTGGAACACCATGCCCACGTCTGCACGCAGAGCCGCGAGCGCCTTTCCCTCCTTCGGCAGCTCTTTGCCGTCGATGGTGATCGTGCCGCTCGTGATCGTTTCGAGGCGGTTGATCGTGCGGCAGAGCGTCGACTTGCCCGAGCCGGAGGGGCCGATCACCACGACGACCTCACCGCGGTTGACCGTCAGATCGATGTTCTTCAGCGCGTGGAAGTCGCCGTAGTGCTTCTCGACGTTGCTGACCACGACGAGGGGATCCCCGCGGCGCACGGTGATGTTGGACGTCGCCGGGGTCGCATTCGGAATCGACATGCGGGCCAGCCTAGGCAGATCCTGTGGAAGACGACCAACTTATGCACAGGATCTTGACCGAGTCGTAACCGACCCGGAACAATTCGCGTCAGCGATCGCCGCGCTGTGCGAAGGCCGTCTCGTACAGGCAGACGCTCGCCGCGGTGGCGAGATTCAGCGACTCGGCGCGACCGTAGATCGGCAGTCGCAGGGAGAGGTCGGCGAGCGCCAGCGCATCGTCGTCCAGGCCCCGTGCCTCGTTGCCGAACAGCCAGGCCGTGGGTGCGGCGAGCACGTCTCGGCGGGCGAGGAAGTCCTCTCCCCCGACGTCCGCGGCGACGATGCGCAGGCCCGCCGCATGTGCCCGTTCGACGGTGGCCGGCAGCTCCGCGGCGACGGCGACGGGCACGTGGAACAGCGAGCCGGTCGTGGCGCGCACGACCTTGGGGTTGTAGGGATCGACCGTGCGTCCGGTCAGCACGACGGCATCGGCACCGGCGGCGTCGGCGGCGCGGATGATGGTGCCGAGGTTGCCCGGATCGCGTACCTCTTCGCAGATCGCGATGAGGGTCGGCGATGCGGCGAAGATGTCTTTGAGTGACGTCGGCGACTGTCGCGCGACGGCGACGATCCCCTGCGGGGTCACCGTGTCGGCCATCGCGTCCAGCACCGCCTCGGTCGTGAAGACGATGTCCAGGCCTGCGTCCGCGGCCGCATCCCGGATGTCTTGATGTCGCTCCATCGCCGTGGGCGTGGCGAAGAGCTCGACGAGGGTGTCGGGGCGGAAGGCGAGAGCCTCGCGGGCCGCCTGGGGTCCCTCCAACAGGAACAGCCCGGTCTCCTGTCGGGCGCTGCGCTTGGTCAGCTTGGCGACGGCGCGCACACGGGGAGAACGAGGATTTTCGAGCACGATCTCATCCTAGGGAATGAAGAAGGGGCGTCCCCCGTTCGGAGGACACCCCTTCTCGTGCTGTGTGGGCAGTGATTACGCCTTGGGCGCGTTCACGTCCGCCGGCAGCGCCTTCTTCGCGGTCTCGACGAGCGAGGCGAAGGTGGCCGGCTCGTTGACGGCCAGCTCGGCCAGCATGCGACGGTCGACCTGCACGCCCGCCAGGCCGAGGCCCTGGATGAAGCGGTTGTAGGTGATGCCGTTCTGACGGGCCGCGGCGTTGATGCGCTGGATCCACAGGCGGCGGAAGTCGCCCTTGCGCTTGCGGCGGTCACGGTACGCGTAGACCAGCGAGTGGGTGACCTGCTCCTTGGCCTTGCGGTACAGGCGCGAACGCTGCCCGCGGTAACCGGATGCGCGCTCGAGGATGACGCGACGCTTCTTGTGGGCGTTGACGGCCCGCTTGACTCTAGCCATTTTCTTCTACTTTCTCGTCTGCGTCAGCGCTCAGATGCCGAGGAGCTTCTTGGCGACCTTCGCGTCGCCGGGAGCCAGGATCTTGTCGGCCGACAGGCGGCGCGTGCGCTTGGTGGGCTTGCCTTCGAAGTTGTGGCGGAGGTTCGCCTGCTGCTTCTTGATCTTCCCGCTACCGGTGACCTTGAAGCGCTTCTTGGCACCCGAGTGGGTCTTCTGCTTCGGCATGTCTCTATCCTTCGTTGTGGTTCCCGCGGGGCGGGAGCTCTGGGGGCCGAGAGGCTGCGCCTCCGGCCGGCGGCCTTACTCCGCGGGAGCGGGCTCGGCGGCGAGGGCGGCCTCGGGCTCGGCGCCCGTGGTTCCGCGCGCCTGGCGCGCCGCCTCCTTGTTCGCAGCACGCTGGGCGTTCTGCTCGGTCTTCACCTCGGACTTGTTCTTGTGCGGGGCGATGACCATGACCATGTTGCGTCCGTCGATCGTGGGGTTCGACTCGACGGTCCCGTACTCGGCGACGTCCTCGGCGAACTTGCGCAGCAGCCGCACACCCTGCTCCGGACGCGACTGCTCGCGGCCTCGGAAGAGGATCATGGCCTTGACCTTGTCACCGGCCTGCAGGAAGCCTTCGGCACGCTTGAGCTTGGTCGTGTAGTCGTGCGCTTCGATCTTCAGTCGGAAACGGACCTCTTTGAGAACCGTGTTCGCCTGATTGCGACGCGCTTCCTTCGCCTTCTGCGCCGCCTCGTACTTGAACTTGCCGTAGTCCATGATCTTGACCACGGGCGGCTTCGAGTTGGGGGCGACCTCGACGAGGTCGAGATCTGCCTCCTGAGCGAGGCGCAGAGCGACCTCGATGCGGACGACGCCGACCTGCTCACCCGCGGGTCCGACGAGGCGGACCTCGGGAACGCGAATGCGGTCATTGGTGCGGGGATCGCTGATGCGGAACTCCTTAGTCGTACGGGTGGGTGCCACCGGACACAGGGATGTGTCTCGGGCGGAAGATCGTCACGTCCACCCCGCACGACGCGCACGTCGGCTTCGTTCCTGCACCCTCACCCGCACCGATTGCTCGGTACGACAACCTCGACGGACGAGGCGGAGCGCGTGACCCGGTAGCCTGGAGCGGCAAGCGCGGGTGGGATGTGATCCTCTTTCGTTCCGGAGCAGAACACTCCGGCGCCCGCACAGTCTAGCAGAGAGCAGCACGTGGACACGATTCCTTCCTCCCCCGACCGTCACGAGGCCGAACGGCTCGCCCGATGGGAGGAACAGGAGCGTGCCTCCGCCGCCGCCACCCGCGACATCGCCGACGTGCCGGCGGTGGAGGTCATCACGACGGCCGCGGTGCATCTCATGAGCGCAGCCGCCGTCAAGACCGGTCTCGCGGACGATCCCGAGACGCAGCTGGATCTCGACGAGGCACGCAAGCTGATCAACGCCCTGGCGGGGCTGATCACGGCCGGAGCGCCGGAGATCAGCGACATGCACGCGCGGTCACTGCGCGATGGACTGCGCTCGCTGCAGCTCGCGTTCCGCGAGGCCTCGGTCATCCCCGACCCGATCGGCAAGGGCCCGGGCGAGAAGTGGACCGGACCCGTCACGTGAGACCCGGCGCGGCGCTCAGCCGCGGACGAGCTTGACCGTGAGCGAGTCGACCAGCACCGCAATGCGATCGTCGGCGGCCCACCGTGCCGCCAGCCGCTGCAGGGTGGCGTCGAGCTGAGACTGGTCGAGCCCATCCACGAGCTGCAGACGGACGATCAGTTCCGGGCCGCGCAGACGCGCCTGCGGATCCCCCGGCGCCACCGACAGGTCGAGCACGCCCAGCTCGGAGCCGATCGAGTCCTGCAGCCCGGCATAGACCTCCGGCGAGGTGTGCGCGGGTTCCCAGGCCAGCCCTTGACCGAGGGCCCACACCGCGGGGCGACGCAGAACGAACTCGGTCTCGGATGCCGGGTCGATCACGATCAGGTCCGTATCGTCGGCAGCGGCGGCCAAGGCGGTACGGATGCCGTCGGCCGGCACCGGTCGCGCCTTCGGATCCCACGCCGCCATCGTGCGCACCGACGTGAACACGGGGAGCACACGCCGCCCGTCGGGCGCGGCGACCGTCACGATGGACAGCTCCTGCGTCTTGTCGACGGTGTGGCCGGACGGGGCGACGCCCACATCGCCGGCCTCGGCGACCAGCGGGATCAACAGGCGTGCCGTGCGGTAGGCGTCGACGACCGCACGAGCATCACCCTCGCCCCGGCGGAAGCTCAGCAGTGCCGACAGCAGCGCAGCGTCTGCAGAGCCGTCGTCGCCGGCGTGCGGATTGGGCTCGAAGGAGCGCCCCTCCCAGGGGACGCCTGCGGAATCCGCGGCGCAGGCGTGGGCTGCGGCGTCGTCGGGACTCTCAGCCTGCGGCGACATCCAGCGCCTCGGCGAGGGTGAAGGCCCCCGCATAGAGTGCCTTACCCACGATGGCCCCTTCGACGCCGAGCGGAACGAGCTCGCGCAGGGCCGCGATGTCGTCGAGGTTCGAGATGCCCCCCGAGGCGACGACCGGCTTGACGGTGCGGGTGGTGACCTCGCGCAGCAGCTCGAGGTTCGGGCCCTTCAGCGTGCCGTCCTTGGTGACGTCGGTGACGACGTAACGGCTGCACCCGGCGTCTTCGAGCCGCTGGAGCACCTGCCACAAGTCGCCGCCGTCGCGGGTCCAGCCGCGGGCCGCCAGGGTCGTGCCGCGCACGTCGAGCCCGACGGCGATCGCATCGCCGTAGCGGCCGATGACGTCCGCCGCCCACTCCGGGTTCTCCAGCGCCGCGGTGCCCAGGTTGATGCGGCTCGCCCCCGACTCGAGGGCGGCCTCCAAGGTCGCATCGTCGCGGATTCCTCCGGACAGCTCCACCTGCACGCCCTTGAGCTGCTTGATGACCTTGCGCAGCACGGCGGCGTTGTTGCCGCGTCCGAAGGCGGCATCCAGATCCACGAGGTGGATCCACTGGGCGCCGTCGCGCGCCCAAGCCAACGCCGCGTCGACGGGATCGCCGTAGCTGGTCTCGGTGCCGGCCTCACCCTGCGTCAGACGTACCGCCTTGCCGTCGGCGACGTCGACGGCGGGCAGGAGGATCAGTTCGGGGGTCGACGCGAAATCGTTCATGGCTCCAGGAAGGGTTCAGTGCCCGCCATGCGCGGACACGAGGACACACAAGCAGAGAGACTACTACCGGGTGCGGGTGAGGTCTTGCGGAAGCGAGGAGATCCAGTTCGCGAGAAGCCGGATGCCGGCCTCGCCGCTCTTCTCGGGATGGAACTGCGTCGCCGACAGCGGTCCGTTCTCGACGGCGGCGAGGAACGGCGTGCCGTAGTCGCACCACGTGAGGGCGGGTTGACGGAACGGCCGCGTGACCTCGAGCGACCAGTGCTGGGCGGCGTAGGAGTGCACGAAGTAGAACCGTTCGTGCTCCAGGCCGCGAAAAAGAGTCGAGCCTTCGCCCACCCGCACCGTGTTCCAGCCCATGTGCGGGAGCACCGGCGCGTCGAGTTCGGTGACCGCGCCGGGCCACTCGCCGAGCCCCTCGGTGTCGTCACCGCGTTCCACACCGTGCTCGAACATCACCTGCATGCCGACACAGATGCCCAGCACCGGCAGACCTCCGGCGAGACGACGTTCGATGATCTCGTCGCCGCGCGTGGCGCGCAGGGACTCCATCACGGCCCGGAAGGCTCCGACGCCGGGTACGACCAGACCTGCGGCGTCGTGGATCAGGCCACGATCGGCCGTGAGCCGCGCATCGGCTCCCGCGGCGACGAGGGCCTTCACCGCGGAGTGGACATTGCCCGACCCGTAGTCGAGCACAGCCACGAGAGGCCGCTCCTCGATGCGGGTACCGGCCTCGAGCCCTGCGGTGGCGTCGGTCATAGGGCGCCCTTCGTACTGGGGATGCCGTGGACCAGGGGGTCGAGCGCCTTCGCCTGCCGGAAGGCCCGCGCGAACGCTTTGTACTCGGCTTCGGCGATGTGGTGCGGGTCCCGTCCGCCGAGCACCGTGACGTGCATCGTCAGACCGGCATTGAAAGCGAGCGCTTCGAACGTGTGACGCACGAGCGACCCGGTGAAGTGGCCGCCGATGAGATGGTGCTCGAACCCGACCGGCTCCCCGGTGTGGACCAGATAGGGGCGCCCGCTGATGTCGACCACGGCCTGGGCCAGCGCCTCGTCCAGGGGAACGAGCGCATCCCCGTAGCGCGAGATGCCGCTCTTGTCGCCGAGCGCCTGACGGATCGCCTGACCCAGGACGATCGCGGTGTCTTCGACGGTGTGGTGCGCATCGATGTCGGTGTCTCCCGAGGCGCGCACGGTGAGATCGGTGAGCGAGTGCTTTGCGAAGGCTGTGAGCAGGTGGTCGAAGAACGGCACCGTGGTGTCGATGCTGCTGTGCCCGGTGCCGTCGAGGTCGAGATCGAGTTCGACCGTGGACTCGCTGGTCGCGCGTCGCAAGGATGCCGTGCGGGGGGCCGGGGTGCTCATGAGCCGAGTCTACCGAGAGCCCGCGCGCCGGCCCGGCGTGTTACCCCGGCGTTCACCGTCAGTGCGCGCCGGAACCGCCCGGGCCGAGTGAGGCGAGCGCGTCGAGGAACGCCGTCGACTCCTCCGCGGTGCCCGCCGTGACACGCAGACTGTGGGCGATGCCGACATCGCGGATCAGAACGCCGCGGTCGTAGAGCCCCTGCCACGTCGCCGCAGGATCTTCCACACCGGAGAAGAGCACGAAGTTCGTCCAGCTCTCGAAGGGGCGGTAGCCGAGCGCGTCGAGTGTCGCGGAGATACGGTCGCGCTGAGCGACGATCTCGTCGACCATCGCGAGCATCGCCGGCGCGTGACGCAGCGCGGCCGATGCCGCCGCCTGCGTCAGCGCACTGAGGTGGTAGGGAAGCCGCACCAGACGCAGAGCATCGATGACGGCGGGGTCGGCCGCGAGGTAGCCGACGCGAGCGCCGGCGAACGCGAAGGCCTTGCTCATCGTGCGAGACACGACCAGCCGCGGCCGATCGGGCAGCAGCGTCAGTGCCGACCGGGAATCGCGGGGCGCGAACTCCTGGTAGGCCTCGTCGACGATCACAATGCCCGGTGCGGCGTCATAGACGGCCTCGATCACATCGAGTCCGAGTGGCGTTCCGGTCGGGTTGTTCGGCGCGCACAGAAAGACGACATCCGGCTGCGCACGGTCGACCTGAGCGGCCGCGTCTTCGGGGGCGAGTGTGTAGTCGACGCCGCGCGTCCCGCTCACGTACGTCGCGCCAGTGGCACGAGTGAGCAGCGGGTACATCGAGTAGGTCGGTGCGAAACCGAAGGCCGTCCGACCGGGGCCGGCGAACGCTTGCAGAAGGTGCTGCAAAACCTCATTGGATCCGTTCGCCGCCCAGATCTGCGCGGCCGACAGGCCATGACCCAGGTAGTCCGCGAAGCCCTCCCGCACGGCGGTGAACTCGCGATCCGGATAGCGGTTCACCTCCCGGAGCGCACGGGCGATGCTGTCGAGGATGTCGTCCGCGACCGCTTCGGGCACCGGATGCGTGTTTTCGTTGACGTTCAGCGCGACGGGCAGCGGAGCCTGGGGAGCGCCGTAGGGCGTCAGGCCGCGCAGGTCGTCTCTGAGGGGAAGGTCATCGAGTCGAACGCTCACCCTCACCATCGTAGAGGTCGCCGTGATGAGCGGACGAGGCTGATCAGTGGCCGGCGGAGTACTCGGCGGGGATCGCGATGCTCTGTCCGGCATCGAGGCTGCCCGAGTCCAAGGCGTTGAGTCGAACGATCGCGTCGACGGCGTCGCGCGGGTCGACGTCAGGTGCGACCGCGCGTGCGATCGACCAGAGCGTGTCGCCCGGCTGAACCGTGACGTGGGTGAACGTGACTCCCGAGGATCCCTCATTGGAGGCCAGCGCGCCGCCGCCGGACACGATGCCGATACCGAGCGCGACGATGACGGGGATGGAGGCGAGGAAGGCGAGCACCCGGCGACCACGAACCGTCAGGCGCAGACGGGTGGCGGGGGCCGCCGCGATGACACGGCCGCGGGGCGAGGCGCCGAGGATGTCGATCGTGGTCATGGGTTCCTCCTTGAGACGTGTCCCGCGCCGCGGCGTCGGGGGTGAGAGCGTCACCTCGAAGATTCGAGTCGAGATTCGCATCCGCCTCTCGGCCGGGAGAGCCGGATGCGAATCTCTGTTCCGAATCTATCTTCGATAGTGTTCGAGTGTCAAGCGATACGGTTCTCGCAGATGAATCGAATCCGACACGCGCACGCGTGCCGTCCGACCGTGCGAAAACCGGATACGGTTTCGACAAGACGACCCCATCACCAACCTCCGACATTCGAAGGCTCTGCCTTCCGGGGACGCGATCGAAGGAGCGCGCGATATGGCCGAGAAGCCTCAGACACGCAGGCGGAAGAACCTCAGCGACAAGCAGCTGAAGATCCTCGAGGTGATCCAGACCTCCATCGCGCGCCACGGCTACCCGCCGAGCATGCGCGAGATCGGCGATGCCGTGGGCCTGAAGTCGCTGTCCAGCGTCACCCACCAGCTCAACCAGCTGGAGCTGAGCGGCTACCTCCGCCGCGACGCCGGCAAGACGCGCGCGATGGAGGTCCTCATCGATCTGCCGGGTGCCGCCGCCGAGAATCCCGCCGACCTCGTTCCGGCCGTGGGCGATGCGGCACTGGTCCCTCTGGTGGGGCGCATCGCGGCGGGCGTGCCGATCACGGCAGACCAGCAGGTCGAGGAGATCTTCCCCCTCCCCCGCCAGCTCGTCGGCAAGGGCGACCTGTTCATGCTCAAGGTCAGCGGCGAGTCGATGATCGACGCCGCCATCTGCGACGGCGACTGGGTCGTCGTGAGATCGCAGCCGACCGCGGACAACGGCGACATCGTCGCGGCGATGCTCGACGGCGAAGCGACGGTGAAGACCTTCCGGCAGCGGGACGGCCACACGTGGCTGCTCCCCCGCAACTCCTCCTTCGAGCCCATCCTCGGCGACGACGCGGTGGTCCTCGGTCGCGTCGTGGCCGTCCTGCGCGCGATCTGATCATGTCGCGGGGGGCGCGCCCTCGCATCGGCCGTCGCGATCGTCCTGGCCGTCGTCTGCCTCCCGTTGTCCATCCTGAGCGTCTGGGCGCGGGTGCAGCTGGTCGACGAAGACGCGTTCACCGCGACGCTTGTGCCGCTGGCCCGTTCGACCACCGTGCAGGACGCGCTGATCGCGGCATCCGCCGACGCGGTGGACGCGAGGCTCGACGCCGACGCCCTCACCGGCTCGATCGTCGACGGCATCATCGGGCTGGGCGTCGGCGACCGGGCCGCGGACGCATTGCGGCGACTGCAAGCGCCTGCCGCCGCCGCCGTGCAGACTCTCGTGCACGACACGATCGCCGACGCGATCCGCTCAGACGGCTTCGGGTCGCTGTGGGAACAGCTTCTCCGGCAGTCTCATCGCGCGCTCACGCTCGCCGCGACCTCCGATGGCGCCGGCGTCGTGGTGCAGACCGAGGCCGGACTCGGCATCCAGGTCGGCGCCGTGGTGGCGGGCGTGAAGGAACGTCTGAGCGCGCAGGGCGTGGCGTGGGCGACGCTCATCCCCTCCGTCGATCACGTCGTGGTCATCGGCTCCGGAGACACCCTCGCCGCCGTTCGAACGGGATATGCGCTCGGCGTGACGGTGGGATGGTGGATGCCGGTCGCTACCGTCATCCTGTTCCTCAGCGGGATCGCGCTCGCGCGGCGACGCCTGAACGCCCTCCGGCGGGCCGCACTCGCGGCGGCGGCGTGCCTCGGGGCGCTGCTGATCGCGGCTGCCGCGGGGCGGGCGGCGGTGTCGTCCGCCGCAGCCGGGACGGCGCTGACGCCGGCCGCGGCCGCCGCCGTCTTCGACCAGCTGCTGGCGGCGGCGGTCGGCGCGACCGGCGCAGCTCTGGCGATCGCTCTCGCCGTCGCCGCCGGCGCGTGGCTCGCCGGTCAGTCCGTGCGCGCGGCGGCTCTTCGCCGCGCGTGGAGTCGTTGGGGTCTTCGCCGCGCGGCGGCGGACGAGTCCTCCGACTGAGCGGACGGCGTCAGGGGCTCGCTTCGGAGATCAGCTCTGCGGCGCGCAGCACGCCCAGAACGGTGTCGTGGTTGTTGAAGGCGTAGAGGTGGATGCCGTCGGCGCCGCCGGCGACAACGGACCGCGCGAGGTCGGCGGCATGGGCGAGGCCGACGGCGCGCTGCGCGGCGGCATCCGGAGCCGACTCGAGCGCCGCGGCGAGAGCGTCGGGGCGCGCATCTCCGGTGAGCTCGAGCACTCGGCGCAGTCGCCCCGGAGAGGTGATGGGCATGATCCCGGGCACGATCGGGATGACGACCCCGGCCGCACGGGCGCGCTCGACGAAGTCGAGGTACTCGTCGGCGTGGAAGAAGAGCTGTGTCAGGGCGGACGTCGCCCCGGCGGCCTGCTTGGCGAGAAGTGCGTCGATGTCCTCGTAGCGGTGACGCGAACGCGGGTGACCGTTCGGGAACGCCGCGACGGCGATCTGGACGCGGTCGCCGTCGGTGACCTGCACGGCTCCCGGAAGCCCGGGGATCTCACGCTCCCGATACGGCGAGCGCTCCGCCTGCACCCGGCCGATCAGCTGCACGAGCTGAGCGGCCGACTCCAGATCGCCGAACACGATGTCGTCCTCGCCGATGCCGACGGGCGGGTCGCCCCGCAGCGCCAGGAAGCGGGTGATGCCGGCATCGAGGAAGTCGCGGATGACCGTCGTGGCTTCGGCGTAGCTGCTGCCGACACAGGTCACGTGCGCGACGGGCGGAACGGTCGTCTCGCGGAGGATGTGCGTCAGCACGGTGAGCGAGCGGTCGGTCGTCGAGCCGCCCGCTCCGAACGTCACGGAGATGAAGCGCGGACCGGCGGCGGCGAGCACGCGAATGGTCTCGTAGAGAGCAGGCAGCTGCTCGGGGGTGCGCGGAGGGTAGATCTCGAACGAGAACGGTACCCGCGGCGAGGCCGTGACGGCGGCCGCCGGAGCGCCGACGCGAGGTTCGTGGGCCATCTTCGCTCGGTTCCCTCTCGGGTCGGGGTCGTGCGGCCGGTCGGCCCCGGCCTCGATGCCCCACTTTAGAGCCACGGCGGTGCCCTCACCCGCGTGTGACGGCACGTGCCTGCCGACGTGGCAGGTCGCACACGCGTAGCGTGGCAGCCATGGTCGATGTGCACCCTTATGGATCCTGGCCCTCCCCGTTCACCGCCGCGTGGGCTTCTTCGGCTTCTCCCCGGGTCGACGGCGCTGCGCTCGTGGGCGACGAGGTGTGGTGGGCGCAGTCGGTGGCCGAAGAGGCCGGCCGCACGGCCGTGTTCCGGCGCGATGCGACCGGCACGGTGCACCTCGTCCTGCCGGCGCCGTGGAACGCCCGATCCGGCGTCCACGAGTACGGCGGCGGGTCGTGGGCGGTCGACGATGCCGGTCGGCTGTTCTTCGTCGAACGCCGCGACCAGCAGGTGTGGGTGCAGGAGCCCGGCTCGGACCCTCGTCCCCTGACGGACGATGCGGATGTCCGCTACGGCGGACTTCGCGCGACCGGCGGGATGCTGCTCGGCATCCGCGAGCGCGGCGGCCGCGAGCGAGCGATCGTGCGCATCGACCTCGACGGTGCGGGAGCAAACGACCTCGTCGCGGGCAGCGATTTCGTGGCTCAGCCCGCGCTGTCCCCGCGCGGGGACCGGCTCGCGTGGGTGGCCTGGAATCATCCCGACATGCCGTGGGACCGCACGACCCTGCGTATCGGTCGTCTCGAGGACGGCGCCGTGGTCGAGTGGACCGACGTGACCGACGGCAGCACGGCAGCGCTCCAGCCCGAATGGACCGACGAGGACGACCTGCTGTACCTGGACGATGCGACGGGTCGGTGGAACCTCTGGAGCCTACGCCTGGATGCCGACCTGCCGCGGGCGCCTCTCGCCCCGGCCGATGCGGACACGGGGGGCCCGCTGTGGTCACTCGGCAGCCGCTGGTTCGGTGTGACGTCCGACGGCGGGGTGATCGCTGTCCGCACCAACGGCTCGGATGAGCTCGTCTGGCGGGATGCCGCGGGCACCGAGACCGTGATCGACATCCCCGCCACCGCATCCCTCGCCGTCGAGGCGGTCGTCGGCCGCCGGGCGCTGGTCTCCGGCATGGCACCGGGCGTGAGCGGCATCTGGCTGGTGGAGTTCGATGCGGAGGGGGCGACGGTGCACGTCGACCTCATCGTCGGACACCGTGCGGAGATCGCGGGTGAGGAGCTCGATGCGTGGCTTCCCGAGACGCGCCCGTTCTCCTTGGAGGGTCCGACGGGGACGGTGCACGCATTCGTGCACCCCCCTCACCATCCGCGTGTCGCGGCATCCGATGCAGAGCGCCCGCCCTATCTCGTGCTGGTGCACGGCGGACCGACCGGCCACGAGGGCGGCGTCGCCGATGCGAAGACGCTGTTCTTCACGAGTCGCGGCATCGGAGTACTGGAGGTGAACTACGGCGGCTCGACCGGATACGGCCGCGCGTACCGGGAGCGTCTGCGCGGACAATGGGGCGTCGTCGACGTGGCGGACGTCGCGGCAGCCGCCTCCGGCCTTGCCGCCACCGGCGCCGCCGATGGCGGCCGCCTGGCGATCAAGGGCGGATCGGCAGGCGGCTGGACGGTGCTCGCGGCGCTCGCGCGCACCGATGTGTTCCGCGCGGGCATCTCCCGCTACGGCGTCGGCGACGCCCGAACCCTGGCCGCCGATACGCACGATTTCGAGTCACGGTATCTCGACGGACTCATCGGGCCCCTGCCGGAGGCCGAGGAGCTCTATATCGAGCGCTCCCCGTTGACGCATATCGACGGGTTCCGCGTGCCCGTGCTGCTGCTGCAGGGTGCGGATGACGCGGTCGTGCCTCCGTCGCAGGCCGAAGCGATCCGCGACGCTCTCGCCGCGCGCGGCATCCCGCACGCCTACGTGCTCTACGAGGGCGAGGGACACGGGTTCCGCGGCGCTGAGGCAGTCGTGCACGCGCTGGAGAGCGAGCTCGCTTTCCTCGGCCAGGTGTTCGGCTTTCCGACGCCCGGCGTGCCGGCGATAGAGCTGACGGCAGGCTAGGCGTGCGTCAGAGCGCGTAGGGCGCGAGCTCCGCCGCGAGCCGCTCCGAGACGTGCGCGTGCACGGCGGTACCGCCCTCCTCGTGGGCCGTCGAGACGATGTGCCCCGACTCGTGCACCGCGTTGATGAGGTCTCCACGCTCATACGGCACGAGTGCGCGCACCTCGACCGCCGGCAGCGGCAGGGCGTCCTCGATGACGGTGCGCAGCTGATCGATGCCCTCCCCCGTCCGCGACGACACGAACAGCGCGCTCGGCTCGAGACCGCGCAGCACCAGCCGCGCGTCGTCGTCGACGAGGTCCGCCTTGTTGAAGACGACGATCTCGCGCGTCGAGCGCGCACCCACGTCGCCCATCACATCGCGTACGGTCGCGAGCTGCGCCGCGGGGTCGGGATGGGAGCCGTCCACGACGTGTACCAGCACGTCGGCGTCGCCCACCTCTTCCAGCGTGGAGCGGAACGCCTCGACGAGCTGGTGCGGCAGGTTCCGCACGAAGCCGACCGTGTCGGTCAGGGTGTAGACGCGCCCGTCGGCCGCTTGGGCACGGCGCACCGTCGCGTCCAGCGTCGCGAACAGCGCGTTCTCCACGAGCACGCCGGCGCTCGTGAGCCGGTTGAGCAGGCTCGACTTGCCGGCGTTGGTGTAGCCGGCGATCGCGACGGACGGGATCGTGTTGCGCTTGCGTTCGCTGCGCTTGGCCTCGCGGGCGGGCGCGAAGTCGCGCAGCTGCCTGCGCAGCTGCGCCATCTTCGTGCGGATGCGCCGGCGGTCGAGCTCGATCTTGGTCTCGCCCGGTCCGCGTGAGCCCATGCCGGCGCCTCCGGCGCCGACCTGGCCACCGGCCTGACGGCTCATCGATTCACCCCATCCGCGCAGTCGCGGAAGCAAGTACTCGAGCTGGGCGAGCTCGACCTGCGCCTTGCCCTCGCGGCTCTTGGCGTGCTGGCTGAAGATGTCGAGGATGACGGTGGTGCGGTCGATGACCTTGACCTTGACGACGTCCTCCAGCGCGCGACGCTGGCTCGGAGCGAGCTCGGTGTCGGCGATGACGGTGTCGGCGCCGACCGCGGCGACGAGGTCGCGCAACTCCGCCGCCTTGCCGCGGCCGATGTAGGTCGCCGGGTCGGGGTGCGGACGTCGCTGCAGCACCCCGTCGAGCACGACCGCGCCGGCGGTCTCGGCGAGCGCGGCGAGCTCGCGCAGGGAGTTCTCCGCGTCTTCCTGCGAGCCCTGGGGGTACACCCCGACGAGCACGACGTTCTCCAGCCGCAGCTGGCGGTACTCGACCTCCGTGACGTCTTCGAGTTCCGTGGACAGACCCGGCACGCGGCGCAGCGCCGCGCGCTCCTCACGGTCCCACTGATCGCCGTCGGTGTCGCCATAGGCGACGGTCGCGGCATCCTGCAGCGCCTGGGCGGCACCGAAGACGTTCGCGCTGGAGCGGCCCTCGGCACGTGCCAGCACGCGATCCACCGGATCGAGCGGCGTGTCCTCGCCGTGCGCGTCGGTGGTCTCGGTGGTGTGGGTCATGGATTCCTTCCAGGTCAGCCTTGCAGTCTAGCCTCCCGCACAGGCCGGTGGCTCCGGTACGCTCGCAGGATGGGGAGTGACCACTACTTCAGCGCCTCCCCGTCCAGCGCCGAGAACCTCCGTCGCATCCGCGTGTCCCTCGGCGGGCGCACCGGCGAGGTCACGACCGCGGGCGGGGTGTTCAGCCCCGACCACGTCGACGGCGGGACGGCGGTGCTACTCGCGAATACTCCGCCGCCCCCTCCGGGCGGCCACCTGCTCGACCTCGGCTGCGGCTGGGGGCCGATCGCGCTCAGCCTCGCCGTGCAGTCGCCGCACGCCACGGTGTGGGCGGTGGACGTGAACGACCGCGCTCTCGACCTGGTGCGACGAAACGCGCAGGAGTGGGGTCTCACCAACATCAACGCGGTGCGCCCCGAGGACGTTCCCGGCGACGTCCGCTTCCGCGGCATCCGATCCAATCCCCCCATCCGCGTCGGCAAGAACGAGCTTCACGGTCTGCTGGAGACGTGGCTGCCGCGCTTGGACGAACGCAGCGACGCGTGGCTGGTCGTGCAGCGCAACCTCGGGTCCGACTCCCTGCAGCGGTGGCTGGCGGCGACATTCGACGACGGATACTCGGTGACGCGTGCGGCGACCGGACGCGGCTTCCGCGTGCTCAAGGTGCGCCGGCACGGCGCGGTGCCGACCGGCGCGATCGACCTGCCCTGAGTCGCCCGCGATCGACCGCGCGTCAGGCCAGGCGCACCTCGCCCGAGTAGACGAGGGTCGCCGGACCCGACAGCAGCACGTGGTCGCCGTCGGCGTCGGCGACGATGCGGACGCCGAGGATGCCGCCGGGCACCTCGACACTCCAACGATCGGGCGCCGCGGGTCCGGCCCAATGGCGGACGGCGAGCGCCGCTGCTGCGACACCCGTGCCGCAGGAGAGCGTTTCACCCACCCCGCGCTCGAAGACCCGCATACGGATGCTGCCGACGCCGTTCTTGACGAGCGGATCGGCCGGCACCACGAACTCCACGTTCGCCCCGGCGACCGGCTCCGGATGCAGCAACGGCTGCACCGTGAGATCGAGCTCCTCGAGCTCGCCCGCGCTGGAGAGCGCCACGACGACGTGCGGGTTGCCGACGTCGACGCCTTGGCCGGGGCGGGCGACGTCGAGTCCCCGCGCCTTGACGACGGTCTCGCCGTCGATGGCGAAGACGCCGAGGTCGACCTCGAACCCGGGGTCGCTGCGGGTGAGGGTCTTGATGCCGGCGCGCGTGCCGATGCGCAGCGGTGCGGCGTCGATGTCGGCGCGACCGGTGTCGACGAGGTACTTCGCGAAGACGCGGATGCCGTTGCCGCACATCTCGGCGGCGGAGCCGTCGGCGTTGCGGTAGTCCATGAACCACTCGGCATCCGTCATCGCCTCGCCCTCACGGATGCGGGCGCTGCGGACGACCCGCAGGATGCCGTCGCCGCCGATGCCGAAGCGGCGGTCGCAGAGCGCGGCGATCTGGTCGGCCGACAGGTCGAGGACGCCCTCGTCGTCCGGGACGATCACGAAGTCGTTGCCCGTGCCGTGACCCTTGGTGAATGCGATCGACTCTGCCACCCGGTCAGTCTACGGTCCACAGCCCGAGGCCCGGCCGGCCGCGCGCGAGCGACGTGGCAGGATCTGAGGGTGGCAGAACCCGCTCTCTCCTCTCACGCGCTCCCCCTCGACAGCGATGCTGCGGCCGCGATGTGGGAGGCCTACCGCGCCGCGCGGCCCGAAACGGTGCTCGCCGGGGGCGAGTACACCGTCGAGCACTTCGGTGACAACGCCCGGCTCGCCGACGAACTCCTCGACATCGTGCTGTCGGGGCGGAAACGAGCGACGGCAGAGCTCGTGACCGACTTCGTCGCTCGGGGCGATCTCGTGCCGCGCATCGGATCGCACTGGATCGCGTGCGACAGCTCCGGCGCACCGCGCATCATCATGCGCACGACCGAACTGAGGTTGGGTCCTTTCATCAGCGGCGACGCGGCATTCGCCGCCGACGAGGGCGAGGACGACGGATCGCTGGAGAGCTGGCAGCGCGAGCACCGCCGCTACTGGACGCGCGTCGCCGCCGCCCGCGGAGCCGAATGGTCGGAGGAGGACGAGATCGTCTTCGAACGCTTCCGCGTCGTGTGGCCCCCCGAGCACGCCGACTGAACGACGAGGAGCGGCTCGGGCTGCACGGTGAGTTTGCGGACTTCGCTCACGCCACCGAGTCTGCCAGGACGACCGCGTCGACGTCGGGCGCGACCCAGCGCACGTCGGCATACCGGCGAAACCACGACACCTGGCGCCGCGCGTAGCGTCGGGTGAGCGCCTGCGTCTGGGCGATGGCCTCGGACGCATCGAGCTCACCCGCCACGTGCGCCAACGCCTGCGCGTAGCCGATGGCCCGGCTGGCCGTCACGCCCTGCTCGAGGCCGCGGTCGCGGAGGGCTGCGACTTCGGTGAGAAGTCCCTCGCGCCACATGCGGGTCACCCGCTCGTCGAGGCGCGCGACGAGGGTTGCACGCTCGACCTCCACACCGATGAGGGTCGTCGGCACGTGCCAGAGCACGGGATCTGCGGGCAGGACGGCGCCGTGACCGCGGTCTCCCTGCACGGCGACCTCGAGGGCGCGCACGATCCGCCGAGCGTTGCGCGCATCGATACGGTCGGCGGTCGCCGGGTCCAGTGCGCGCAGACGCTCCAGGAGCGGCCCGGGGCCGGCCTTTTCGAGAGCCGCTTCCAGCTGTGCGCGCAGGATGTCGTCGTGCGGCGGGAAGCGGAAGTCGTAGACGACACTCGAGACGTAGAGGCCCGAGCCGCCGACGAGGATGGCGTCCGCTCCGCGGTGGAAGATCTCTGAGATGACGGTACGGGCCGCTTCCTGGTACGCGGCGACCGCGGCCTCATCCGTGACCTCGAGCACATCGAAGAGATGGTGCGGGATGCCGCGGCGCTCGGCGACCGACAGCTTGGCGGTGCCGATGTCCATCCCGCGATACAGCTGCATGGCGTCGGCGTTGACGATCTCCGCCGGGCGACCGCGGGCGGTGAGCGCTTCCGCGAGCCGCAGGGACAGATCGGACTTGCCCGTGCCCGTGGCGCCGACGACGCCCCACAGACGCCCGGTCACCCGAGGCGGAGCGTCGGCAACCCGAGCGACACCGCGCGGGGTGCGCCCGTCTCGCCCGCGACGCCCGAGGATGTCGGCACGCCGCATGACTCCGCCTGGGTGCGATCCCAGGCGTCGCCCGCGCGCGTGCGCCGAATGCGCAGCGGCGCCCCGTCGGGGCTATCGGCGAGCAGGTGGAACGGAGCGGCGTGCGTCACGGTCGCCGTCACGACGTCTCCGGGGCGCGGAACGGCCGAGCCCCGAGGCAGCTCGAAGTGGACGAGCCGATTGTCTTCGGCGCGGCCGGTCAGGCGGTGGGTCTCGGCATCCTTCTTTCCCTCGCCGGTCGAGACCAGCACCTGCAGCTCGCGGCCGATCTGGGCCTCGTTCTCTTCAAGGCTGATGCGCTCCTGCAGGGCGATGAGCCGCTCGTACCGCTCCTGCACCACGGCCTTCGGCACCTGGTCGGGCATCGTCGCGGCGGGGGTGCCCTCACGGATCGAGTACTGGAAGGTGAAGGCGCTGGCGAACCGTGCTTGCGCGACGACACGCATCGTGTCCTCGAAATCCTCATCGGTCTCACCGGGGAAGCCGACGATGATGTCGGTGGAGATCGCCGCGTGCGGGATGCGGTCGCGGACCCGCTCGAGGATGTCGAGGAAGCGGTCACTGCGGTAGGAGCGCCGCATCGCCCGTAGGACGCGATCGGATCCGGACTGCAGCGGCATGTGCAGCTGCGGCATGACCTGAGGAGTCTCGGCCATGGCATCGATGACGTCATCGGTGAACGCGGCCGGGTGCGGACTGGTGAAGCGGATGCGCTCGAGCCCCGGGATCTGCCCGGCGGCACGCAGCAGCTTGCCGAACGCCTGACGGTCACCGAACTCGACCCCGTAGCTGTTGACGTTCTGACCCAGGAGGGTGACCTCGACGGCGCCGTCCTCGACGAGGAGCAGGATCTCGTTGAGGATGTCGCCAGGGCGGCGATCCTTCTCCTTGCCACGCAGGCTCGGCACGATGCAGAAGGTGCAGGTGTTGTTGCATCCGACGGAGATCGAGACCCAGCCGCTGTGCACGGCGTCGCGCTTGGTCGGCAGGGTCGAGGGGAAGACCTCGAGCGCCTCGAGGATCTCCAGTTCTGCGTCGCCGTTGTGGCGCGCTCGCTCGAGGAGGCTGGGCAGCGAGCCCATGTTGTGGGTGCCGAAGACGACGTCGACCCACGGCGCCTTCTCGAGCACGGCCTCTTTGTCCATCTGAGCCATACAGCCGCCGACGGCGATCTGCATGCCCTCGTGACGATCCTTGCGACTCTTCAGATGCCCGAGGGTGCCGTACAGCTTGCCGGCGGCGTTGTCGCGCACCGCACACGTGTTGATCACGACGACATCGGCCTCGAAGCCCGCCTCCGCTCGCACGTATCCGGCGCTCTCCAACGAGCCGGAAAGTCGCTCGGAATCGTGCACGTTCATCTGGCAGCCGAAGGTGCGCACCTCGTAGGTCCGGGCACGACCGTCGGCGGCGACGGCGGCGTCCGATGGCGCGATCAGCGTGGGGGCGGCGGACGGAGAAGTCATGATGCGTTCATTCTACGATCCGTCACCATGCACGAACCCGAGGTCCCGCGCACCGGGAAAACGGCTCACTCGAAGCGCACGGTTCCCGCCGGCGCACGCCGAACCGGTCGCCCGAGTTCTTCGAGGGCCTGCCGCGCTGCGGTCAGTGCGCTCGCACCGTACCCGCGCCGCGCGAGTTGGCCCGAGAGCCGCCGCAGCGCCGTATCGCGATCGAGGTCGCGCATCGTCCGGGCCTTCTGCCGCGCGAACTCGAGAGCACGGTCCGCATCATCGTCAGGCAGCGCATCGAGTGCCTCGTCGATGACCTCGCGCGGGATGCCGCGGGCCGACAAGGTCTGCACGAGCATCGCGCGCCCCTGTCCCTTTCGTTCGACGCCACTGTGCACGAGCTGCTCCGCCAGTGCCGAGTCGTCGAGATATCCGAGGCTCCTCATGCGGTCGATGACGTGGTCGATCGCCGCATCGCCGAGCTCGCGTTCGCGCAAGAATCGCGATGCCTCCCGTTCGGACAGGGAGCGCGTTCGCAAGCGCTTGATCAGCGCGGCCTCCGCATCGTCGACGACGGTCGCGATGTCGTCCTCCCACGCCGCGTCGACGGGCTCCTCCGTCCAGGTCGGATGCCAGCTGAGATCGCCCACACCGCCTCTACGCCCGGACGGACCAGGGAACACGGGGGGTGTCGCGGGTTGCGGGTCGCGCGGACCTGCCTCATCCTGTGGCTGGTTCGCGGAGGCGGAGGAGACGCGTGCGTCGGCGGCATCCCCGCCGAACAGCGGGATCACGGGGGCGAGCCGCTCGGACTCGTCCCCGTGTCGCGACGTCGTCATCAGGCCGGTCGGCGCGCGGCCAGATCATCGGCAGGCGCGACCTCTGCCCCACCGCGCGGCTGACCGATTCCCAGCTTCTGCTTGATCTTGGTTTCGATCTCCGCCGCGATGTCGGGGTTCTTCAGCAGGAAGTTGCGGGCGTTCTCCTTGCCCTGACCGAGCTGCTCACCGTCGTAGGTGTACCAGGCGCCGGACTTCTTCACGAGGGCGTGCTCGACGCCGAAGTCGATGAGCGAGCCTTCGCGCGAGATGCCGGTGCCGTAGAGGATGTCGAACTCGGCCTGCTTGAACGGCGGCGCCATCTTGTTCTTGACGACCTTGACGCGCGTCCGGTTGCCGACCGCGTCGGTGCCGTCCTTCAGCGTCTCGATGCGACGGATGTCGAGACGCACCGAGGCGTAGAACTTCAACGCCTTTCCGCCGGCGGTGGTCTCGGGTGAGCCGAAGAACACGCCGATCTTCTCGCGCAGCTGGTTGATGAAGATCATCGTCGTATTGGTCTGGTTGAGGCCACCGGTCAGCTTGCGCAGCGCCTGAGACATGAGGCGAGCCTGCAGGCCGACGTGGGAGTCGCCCATCTCGCCTTCGATCTCGGCCTTGGGGACGAGCGCAGCGACGGAGTCGATGACGACCAGATCGATCGCTCCCGAACGAACCAGCATGTCGGCGATCTCCAGCGCCTGCTCCCCCGTGTCGGGCTGCGACACGAGCAGCTGATCGATGTCGACACCGAGCTTCTGCGCATAGTCGGGGTCGAGCGCGTGTTCGGCGTCGATGAAGGCGGCGATGCCGCCGGCGCGCTGCACGTTGGCGATCGCGTGGAGCGTGAGCGTCGTCTTACCCGAGGATTCGGGACCGTAGATCTCGATGATGCGCCCGCGGGGAAGACCTCCCACGCCGAGAGCGACATCGAGGGCGATCGAACCGGTGGGGATGACTTCGACGGGGGCACGGTCGTCGCTGCCCAGTCGCATGACCGAGCCCTTTCCGAACTGCCGGTCGATCTGGGCGAGGGCCGACTCGAGGGCCTTCTCGCGGTCAGCGGGTGAGGGCATGACGTGCTCCTTGTGCTCTGCCGTGGACGGCGCTGCCGGCCTCGGGATTCCGTCGCCTGTAGGCTGTCACGCCCCCTCCCGGCGGGAAGGATGCTGCGACAAGGCGGAGGTGTCGTGATGACGGTGTCCACGTTAGAGACGGTCTCCGACATCGGTGGGCGACAGGCCTCGAATGTGGACAAACGTCCCGAGTCACCTCATGTGCAGGAGCCTACGCCCATCGAACAGAGTTTCGATCACGCGACACGCCGCGCGTCCGTCGCGGATCAGCGTCGGCGCGGCTCCATCAGGCCGACGCCGTGGCGCCGCGAAGCGGGGACGTCCGTCTCGTCGCACAGAGCAAACCAGATCTCGCGCGGCTCGACGCCGTCGGCGAGGGCTTCGGCGGCGGTCCGGTGACCCACACCGGGCAGAGCGAGGTCGGCGACCAACATCGCTGCGCGCGCGCCGAACTCGTCCGCGACGGCTCGCGTGAACTCGCTGCGCCGCACGTCAGCGCAGCGACAACTCGGGCTGGACGAGGCCGTCCTCGAGCCCGGCGAGATCGTCGGGAACGACGTCGGGGAAGACCTGCAGGCCCTCCAGCACCGACAGCCGGTCACCGACCTCGCGCATGATGGTCGAGATCGGAACGTCCAGCGCCTCGGCGACCGCCGCGAGGATCTCGCTCGAGGCCTCCTTCTGACCGCGCTCGACCTCGCTGAGATATCCGAGGGCGACACTCGCGCGTCCGGCGACCTGGCGGAGGGTACGACCCTTCTGCAGGCGGAAGTCGCGAAGCACTTCGCCGATCTCCTGACGAACCAGGATCATGTTCGGGCCCCCTCCTCTACTCGAGATTCCCACCGGGTATCGGTGCCCGGGTGGACAACAGTACCCCACGTGCTGGCCACGATAGCCCTCTCGTGCTGGGTAATGAATGGGAATCGCTGTCATGTAACGGCGTCGACACGAGCGGTATTCCCCGCGTCATCTGAGGGCTCAGAGCGTGTCCAGCACCAGCCGGACGGCGCGCGCCGCCGTCTCGGTGCGGATGGCGGCGCGGTCGCCGTCGATCAGTACGGACTCGACCCGTGAGCCCAGCGGAGTGGCGACGGCGATATGCACCGTGCCGACGGGCTGGCCGTCCGGTGACAGCGGGCCCGCGATGCCGGTCGTCGCCACGCCCACGTCGGCGGGCACGCCGTCACGTCCGAGCGCGCGGCGCACGCCCTCCGCCATCTGGCTGGCGACCCGGGGATGCACCGGCCCGTGCGCGTCGAGCAGATGCTGCTCGACGCCCAGAAGGCTCGCCTTCACGTCGGTCGCGTAGGCGACGATCCCGCCGCGGAAGACGCGCGAGGCTCCCGAGACCGAGACGATGGATGCGGCGAGCAGTCCCCCGGTCAACGATTCGGCCGCCGCAATGCTCCAGCCGAGGTCGGCGAGTCGGGCGACGAGGCGCTCCGGCTCGCTACTGCGGCGACCCGCGGAGACCAGCGTGCTCTCGAGGTCGTCTCCCTCGGCATCCGGATGTTCGTCGTGCGCGCCCCCACGCCGGGACGAGGCGCTCATCGACGCGTGCCCGTCACGGTGCCGCCGCGGGCGGCTCGGGCTCCACGGATCTCGGTGACCACGTAGTCGACGCCGCTCGCCACCGTGAGGACGACCGCGATCCACATCGCCGCGGTGTTCACGACGTGGACCCACTCACCGACCACGTTCCACAGCGGCAGCAGCGCGAGGGAGAGCGCGACCGCCTGCGCGACGGTCTTCAGCTTGCCCATCCACGCCGCCGCGACCACGTGACTGCTCGCGACGATGAGGCGATGCACTGTGATGCCGACCTCGCGGACGAGAACAACGATCGTGACGGCCCAGGGGAGCTCGCCCAGGAGGGAGAGCCCGACGAAGGCACAGCCGGTCAGAGCCTTGTCTGCGATCGGGTCGAGGAGCTTGCCGAGGTCGGTCACGATCTCGTACTTGCGCGCCAGGTAGCCGTCGATGCCGTCCGTCGCGATCGCGACGATGAACAGCACACCTGCCCACCACCGCAGCGGGCCGTCGCCGCCCTGATCGGCCAGGAGCATCCAGAGGAAGACCGGCGCGCACAGGATGCGGACGATCGTGATCGCGTTGGGGAGCTGCCGGGGAATCGCCACGAGGCGAGCCTACTCGGGGCCGGTGGTCCGCACGGGCCCCGAGGCGAGCTCAGTCGCGGCCGGTGAGGCTCCACGCGTCTTCGGACCCGTCGTCGCCATCGACCACCGGAAGCCCGTCGAACTGGGCACCGACCGCATCCGGCCCGTACGGGTCGTTCGCCGGCGCCGCGTGGGTAGCCGGGGGGTCGTCGCCGCGCAGGCGGGCGAGCACCTCGGGCAGCTGATCCGGCGTGACGAGCACGTCGCGAGCCTTCGACCCCTCCGAGGGGCCGACGATCTCTCGCGACTCCAGCAGATCCATGAGACGACCGGCCTTCGCGAAGCCGACGCGGAGCTTGCGCTGCAGCATCGAGGTCGAGCCGAACTGCGTCGAGATGATCTGCTCGGCCGCCGCCAGCAGCAACTCGAGGTCGTCACCGATGTCGGCGTCGATCTCCTTCTTCTCGGCGACCGCGGCGACATCGGCGCGGTACTCCGGCCGAGCCTGGTTCTTGACGTGCGTGACGACCTTCTCGATCTCGCTCTCCGCCACCCACGCGCCTTGAACGCGCAGCGCTTTGGACGCCCCCATCGGCAGGAAGAGACCGTCGCCCTGCCCGATGAGTCGGTCGGCACCGGGCTGGTCGAGGATGACGCGCGAATCGGTGACGCTCGTGACGGCGAACGCCAGGCGCGAGGGCACGTTCGCCTTGATCAGACCCGTGACCACGTCGACGGAGGGCCGCTGCGTCGCGAGCACGAGGTGGATGCCGCTGGCGCGGGCGAGCTGGGTGATCCGCACGATCGAGTCCTCGACGTCGCGCGGGGCGACCATCATGAGGTCGGCGAGCTCGTCCACGACCACGAGCAGATAGGGGTAGGGCTTGAGCACGCGCTCACTGCCGACGGGGAGGTTGATCTCCCCCGCGACCACCGCGCGATTGAAGTCGTCGATGTGGCGGAAGCCGAACGACGCGAGGTCGTCGTACCGCATGTCCATCTCCTTCACGACCCACTGCAGCGCCTCCGCGGCCTTCTTCGGGTTCGTGATGATGGGCGTGATCAGGTGCGGGACGCCGGCATAGCTCGTGAGCTCGACGCGCTTGGGGTCGATGAGCACCATGCGCACCTCGGAGGGCTTGGCGCGCATCAGCAGGCTCGTGATCATCGAGTTCACGAAACTCGACTTGCCCGAGCCGGTGGAACCGGCCACGAGCAGGTGGGGCATCTTGGCCAGGTTCGCGACGACGTAGCCGCCGCCGACGTCCTTGCCGACGCCGATCGTCATCGGATGCGTCTGACTGGTCGCCGCCTGCGAGCGCAGCACGTCGCCCAGGGTGACGATCTCACGGTCGGTGTTGGGGATCTCGACACCGATGGCGCTCTTGCCGGGGATGGGCGCGAGGATGCGCACCTCGTTCGACGCGACGGCGTACGCGATGTTGTTGGTGAGCGCGGTGATGCGCTCGACCTTGACGCCGGGGCCGAGTGAGATCTCGTACTGGGTCACCGTCGGCCCGCGCGAGAAGCCCGTGACGCGCGCATCGACACCGAACTGCTCGAAGACGCCTCTGATGGCCGCGACCACGCGGTCGTTCGCCTCCGATCGCGCCTTCGGCGGGTCGCCCTGCGCCAGCGCGGCCACCGAGGGAAGGCGATACGGCGCCTGCGGCGGCTGACCGTCGTGGTCGTCCCCCAGGGCGGAGATACCCGGGAGGATCCCGTCGTCGAGGATGATCTCGCCGCTGTCCTCGCGGATGCCGGTGTCGGCGCGACGCGCGGCCTTCTTGGCGTGGGCGATCACGGCCGGATCGATGATCTCGGTCGGCGCCTCCGGAAGCGGCGGGACCGGCGGAACAGCGGCCGGCATCGCGACGGCCTGCTCGAAGCCGCCGTCGCCGCTGGTGTCCAACAGCGCCGTCAGGTCGTCCGAGCCGAGGTGGCCGTCGACATCCTCCTCACGACCGGACTTGTTGCGGCGCCACCACGGCAGGTCCTTCTCCGCGGCATCGTCCGTCTCGCCGAAGGCGACCGTGGGTGCGTCGGCCGCGGGCGCGTCGGGGCGCTCGGCGCCGAACATCCACGCGTACAGGTCTCCGAGACGACGGCCGATGCGGTTGGGCGGGGTCTTGGTGAGGATGAGAATGCTCAGCAGTGTCAGCGCACCCAGGAGGATGTAGGCGCCGATCGGCGTGAGCAGCGACAGCGGCTCGCCGATGGTCCACCCGAACAGACCGCCCGCGGCGCTGAGCGCCGGCATGCCCTGCGACGGCTGCGGCCGACCGCCCGCAACATGGCAGAAGCCGGCGATCGAGAGCACGAACAGTCCGAAGCCGATGCCGATGCGCCCGTTGTCGTGGATGGACGGCGGGTGCCGGAACAGCCAACCCGCCAGCACCAGCAGGAGCACGGGCATGATGAAGGCGACGCGGCCGACGAACAGCCCCACGGTGTAGGCGCTGATCTGCGTCGCGGCGTCGTTGCCGATGAAGAACCATTCGTTGACGGCGCCGAGCGCGGCCAGCACCACCAGCAGGAACGGGAAGCCGTCGCGGCGCTGGTCCTTCTCGAGCGTCTCGAGGCCGAAAGCGCGGAACATGCCGCCGACGGCGTGCGCGACGCCGAGCCAGGCGCGGACGGCGAGCGGCGGGCGGTCGGTGTCGTCGACGTACTTCGTGGGAGCCGGCGCGGGCTTGCGGGCACGGGTCGAGGAGCCCTTCGCGGACGCGCGGGCGTTCGTGGGCGTGCTCGTGGATCGTGCCATTACTCCACGGTAGGCGCACAGGTCCCCGGATCCGCGGATTGACGCGGCCCGAGACGGGCCCGGCATCCGCCGCGCCTGGTCAACGCAGGCGCTTGACCATGGTGTCACGGCCATGACCGGCCTGCGTGACGGCGAAGCCCTCACTGCGGTAGAGCGTCTGGGCGTAGTTGCCCCGTTCCACCGACAGGCTGATGCGGCCGTAGCCCTCGGCCCGCGCATGCTCGCACAGTCGCTGGAGCAGGGCACGCCCCACCCCGTGCGCGCACCAGAGGGGCCGCACCCCGATGATGAGCTCCGGCACGCCCGTGCCGATGTACCCGAAGCCGGGATCGGTGCGCGGCAGCATCCGGTACCACGCCGCGCCGGCCGGGCTGTCCTGCGCGTCGACCGCGACGAAGCCGGCGTCGCCGAGACGCATCCACCCCGAGATGTAGCGGTTGTGGTCAGGATGCGTCAGCACCTCGTGCCGCGGGCGCGCGCCCCCCTGCCGCCAGTTCGCCGCTTCGACGACCATGTCGCCCAGGAACGCCCCATCGGCCTGTGTCGCGGGGCGCACACGAAAGCTGACGGGCATGGAGCCGATCGTAGCGCTGCGCCGCGACCGCTCAGGCTTCGATGACGAGGGGGACGATCATCGGGCGACGACGCAGCCGCTGGTTCACCCACCGACCGATCGTGCGGCGCACGACCTGCGACAGCGCGTGGGTGTCGCGGACGCCCGATTGAGCCGCCTCCGTGAGGGCCGCGGCGATCTTGGGCTTGACGTCGTCGAACACCTTGTCGTCCTCCGCGAAACCACGCGCGTGGATCTCGGGGCCGGTGATGATCCGCCCCGTCGCGGCATCGACGACGACGATCACCGAGATGAAGCCCTCCTCGCCGAGGATCCGGCGATCCTTGAGGTCGGCGTCGGTGATCTCACCCACGGTCGATCCGTCGACGTAGACGAAGCCGAGATCGAGCTGGCCGACGACGCGGGCGACGCCGTCCTTGAGGTCGACGACGGTGCCGTTCTCGGCGATGATCGTGTTCTCCGCGGGGATGCCGGTGTCCTGCGCGAGCTTCGCGTTCGCGATGAGGTGACGGTACTCGCCGTGCACCGGCATGACGTTGCGCGGCTGCAGGATGTTGTAGCAGTACAGCAGCTCGCCCGCCGCCGCGTGACCCGACACGTGCACCTTGGCGTTGCCCTTGTGCACGACGTTGGCACCGAGCTTGGTGAGGCCGTCGATCACGCGGTAGACCGCGTTCTCATTGCCCGGAATCAGGCTCGACGCGAGGATGACGGTGTCACCCGGACCGGGCTCGATCGCGTGGTCCAGGTTCGCCATGCGGCTGAGCACGGCCATCGGCTCGCCCTGCGACCCGGTCGACATGTAGACGATCTTGTCGTCGGGAAGATCCTGCGCCTTCTTGTAGTCGATCAGCACGCCGTCGGGAACGCGCAGATAGCCGAGATCCTCGGCGATCGTCATGTTGCGCACCATCGAGCGCCCGAGGAACGCGAGACGGCGCCCGTTCGCCGCGGCCGCGTCGATGACCTGCTGGACGCGGTGCACGTGGCTGGAGAAGCTCGCCACGATGACGCGCCGGGGAGCCTTGGCGATCACCTGGTCCAGCACCGGACCGATGTCGCGCTCGAGGGGGGTGAAGCCGGGCACGTCGGCGTTCGTGGAGTCGACCAGGAAGAGATCCACGCCGTCCTCGCCGAGGCTCGCGAACGCGCGGAGGTCCGTGAGGCGGCCGTCCAGGGGCAGCTGGTCCATCTTGAAGTCGCCGGTGGCCAGCACCGTACCGGCGTCGGTGTGGATCGCGACAGCGAGTGCGTCGGGGATCGAGTGGTTGACGGCGACGAACTCGAGGTCGAACGGACCGACCTGCTCCTCCTGCCCCTCCTGCACGGTCAGCGTGTAGGCCTTGATGCGGTGTTCCTTGAGCTTCGCTTCGACGAGCGCGAGGGTGAGCTTCGAGCCGATGAGGGGAATGTCGCTCTTCAACCGCAGCAGGTAGGGCACCGCGCCGATGTGGTCCTCGTGGCCGTGCGTGAGCACGACGCCCACGACGTCGTCGAGCCGGTCCTTGATCGGCTCGAAGTCGGGGAGGATGAGGTCGACACCGGGCTGGTGCTCCTCGGGGAAGAGCACACCGCAGTCGACGACGAGGAGCTTGCCCTCGTATTCGAAGACCGTCATGTTGCGACCGATCTCGCCCAGCCCGCCGAGCGGGATGACGCGAAGGGTCTGCGGGGCGAGCGCGGGGGGCTCGGAGAACGTCGTGGGCATCGTCTGCCTTTCGTGGATGCCGCGGCATCCACCGGTATCGCGGTCGCTCAGCGGGTGGTGCCGTGGACCTTGGGGAGCGCGCCGCCGGCGGCGGCGTTGCGGTCGGGTCGGAAGTTGGAGAAGTCGGCTCCGTCGACGCCCTTGACGAGTGCGAGCTCGTCCTCGATGAGGGCGGCCTCCCACTCTTCGGGGCCGACGAGCGGCAGGCGCACGCGCGGGCTGGAGATGCGGCCCAGGCCGTGCAGGATGTACTTCGCGCTCACCGTGCCGGGCACATGGGTCATGACGGCGCGGACGAGCGGTTCGAGCTGCTGGTGCGCGGCGGTGGCGGTGGCCAGGTCGCCGCGGTTGACGGCATCCACGATGACACGGTAGGGCGTCGCGGTGATGTTGGCGGTGACGCCGATGAGACCCGACGCGCCGATGGACAGGTGCGGCAGGACGTTCGCATCGTCGCCGGAAAAGTACATGAGATCGGTCTGGTTGAGCACCCGACTGACCTCGCTGAAGTCGCCCTTGGCGTCCTTCACGGCGAGGATGTTCGGGTGGTTGGCCAGCCGCAGGATGGTCTCGTACTTGATCGGCACGCCGGTGCGACCGGGGATGTCGTAGAGGATGACCGGGAGGTCGGTCGCATCGGCGACGAGGCGGAAGTGCGTCAGGATGCCGGCCTGGGTCGGCTTGTTGTAGTACGGCGTGACGATCATGATGCCGTCGGCGCCGGCCTTCTCGCTGGCCTTGTAGAGCTCGATCGCGTGCGCGGTCTCGTTCGAACCGCCGCCGGTGATGATCTTCGCCCGGCCGGCGGAGACGGACTTTCCGACCTCGACGAGCTTCAGCTTCTCAGGATCGGTGAGGGTGCTCGTCTCGCCGGTGGTGCCGGTGACGACGATGCCGTCGGCTCCGGCGGTGATGACGTCGTCGATGTGCTTCTCGACGGCGGGCCAGTCGACTTCACCGTCGGCCGTCATCGGAGTGACGAGCGCGACGAGGACCTGTCCGAAGGGATTGCCCGAGTGCGTCATGTCTCCAGGCTACCGGCTCGCGGCGACCCCGTCGGAGCAGACCACGGGCGCGTCATCCCCGTCCGTCACCGTCCGGTGCGGGCCGTCACCGTCCGGTGCGGGCCAGACGGGCGGCCAGGGGGCTCGGCAGCAGACGCATCGCCGCCACGAGCAGCTTGTAGCGCACCGAGGCGCAGCCCTTCGCGGACGACGTCCGCGGCGTCGAGCCACATCACCGACGGAATACCCTCCCGCCCCGGCGGCAGCCCCAGGCGCTCGTGAAAATTCGTGTGCGTGAAGCCGGGGCAGAGCGCCGTCACGGTGACGCCGCGCGGTGCGTAGACCGCGTTGGCCCACCGGCTGAAGGAGATCACCCACGCCTTGACCGCGCCGTACGTTCCGCGGGGCATGAATCCGGCGACCGAGGCGACGTTGACGATGCGCCCGTGTCCCCGCTCGAGCATGGCGCCCAGCGCAGCGTGCGTCAGGTGCATCGTCGCCCGCACGTGCAGATCGAGATGACGCTGCTCGTCGGTGATGTCGCCCGCCGCGAAGTCGAGATCGAGTCCGAATCCGGCGTTGTTGACCAGGATGCCGATCGGCCGCTCGCGGTCGGCGACGCGAGCGACGACCGACGCGAGACCGTCATCGGCGACGAGATCCGCGGCCAGCACCTCGACCTGAACACGGTAGTCGGCACGCAGGCGCTCGGAGATGTCCCGGAGTGCGGCGCGGTCACGGGCGACCAGGACGAGGTCGGCTCCGCGGGCCGCAAGCTGACGGGCGAACTCCGCGCCGAGGCCCGAACTGGCACCCGTCACCAACGCTGTCCTGCTCATCGCACGCTCCCTCTTGTCGTCGCGGCTGGTCGCTCCTGGTCGCTGCTGCTCGCCGTGCGAACCGCTCAGGGTCGGATCAGCGTCAGGAACCGGTAGGGGATGCCTGTGCGCGAGACCGACCATCCGTCCTTCGGGTCCACCCGCGCCACGCTCCAGCCGTGCCGCTCGGGGGCGAACGTGTCACCGTCGACCTCGAGATCGAGCTCGGTGACCTCCAGCACGTCGGCGCGCGCGATCGCCTCGGCGAACAGCCCCGCTCCCCCGATGACCCAGGCCGATTCTTCCCCGTGCACGAGCTCCAGCGCCTGATCGAGCGAGACGGCCCGCTCGGCGCCGTCGTCCTGCCAGGAGTCGTTGCGCGTGACGACGATGTTCCGGCGACCCGGAAGGGGCCGGAACCGGGGCGGGAAGGACTCCCACGTCCGGCGCCCCATGATGACCGGATCCCCCATCGTCGCCGCGCGGAAGTGCGCGAGGTCTTCCGGCACATGCCACGGCATTGCGCCGTCCTTGCCGATGACGCCGCCGCGCGCCTCGGCCCAGATCAGGCCGAGTCGGGTCATACCGCGACCGCGGCCCGGATCGTGGGGTGGTGCTGATAGCCCTCCACGACGATGTCCTCGTACGTGTAGTCGAAGATCGACTCGGGCGTCCGTGCGAACGAGAGGCGGGGATACGGATACGGCTCCCGCGTGAGCTGCTCGCGGACCTGCTCGAGGTGGTTGTCGTAGATGTGGCAATCACCGCCGGTCCACACGAAATCGCCGGGCTCGAGCCCCGTCTGCTGGGCGATCATCATCGTCAGCAGCGCGTAGGACGCGATGTTGAACGGCACACCGAGAAACATGTCGGCGCTGCGCTGATACAGCTGGCACGACAGCTTGCCGTCCGCGACGTAGAACTGGAACAACGCGTGGCAGGGAGCGAGTGCCATCTGCGGGATGTCGGCGGGATTCCACGCCGACACGATGAGCCGGCGCGAGTCGGGGTTGGCGTGGATCTGGTCGATGATCTGTGAGATCTGATCGATCTGCTCGCCGGACGGCGTCGGCCACGAGCGCCACTGCACTCCGTAGACCGGCCCGAGCTCGCCGTCGGCATCCGCCCATTCGTCCCAGATGGTCACACCGTGCTGCTGGAGCCACGAGACGTTCGACTCACCTCGCAGGAACCAGAGCAGTTCATAGGCGATCGACTTCATGTGCACGCGCTTTGTCGTGATGAGCGGGAAGCCCTGCGACAGGTCGAAACGGATCTGGCGTCCGAACACACTCGTCGTGCCGGTGCCGGTGCGATCGTCCTTGTGCACGCCGCCGGCGAGCACCTCGCGGAGGAGGTCTTCGTACGGGGTGGGGATGGATGCCGCGCTCACGCCAGCAACCCTACCCTCGCCCGCCGACGCCGGGACTGTTACGCACGGCCCGTCATCGGAGCCGGTGCACCTCCGGAGGCGGTATCGTGGCAGACCGTGAACATCGTCGATGCCGTGCTCGTGCTGACCGCACTGCTCGCCGTGACCCTCGCCGTCGGACTGCTCCTGCGGTGGACGCAGAATCGTCCCCGCCGCGCCTCGACCGATGAAGTCGTGGAACCGCGACGCCTCGGAGCCGACGCCCTCGGCGAGCGGGCCACCCTGCTGCAGTTCAGCACGCAGATGTGCGCGCGCTGCCCCGGCGTGCACCGCGTGCTGGGATCGATCGCCGACACCCACGACGGCGTGATGCACCTGGACGTCGATCTCACCGACCGTCCCGACATCGCGAAGCACTTCCACGTGCTCCAGACGCCGACGACGTTGATCCTCGACCGCGACGGGGTCATCCAGACCCGCTTCGGAGGCACTCCCAGCCGCAGCGCGATCGAGCTGGAGCTCGGACGCGTCACCGGCGCCCCCGCCAGCGTCTGAGGGTTCGCTCCTGCCGCCAGCCCGACCGGTTCCGTGGGGGGACGGGCCCGTCTAGGCTCGGATGCACACCGCCGCCACGCGGCCCGCATCCGACACGAGGAGCACACATGAGCGTCACGAGCGAAGCGTCCACGAGCTGGAAGGGCTCCCTCACCGACGGATCCGGCGAGATCGCCCTGGAGAGTTCGAACCAGGGTCCGTTCGCCGTCAACTGGAAGGCCCGCAGCGAAGGCTCCTCATCGGTGACGACGCCGGAGGAGCTGCTCGCCGCGGCGCACTCCTCGTGCTTCAGCATGGCCCTCTCGCACGCGCTCGCCGGCAACGGAACGCCCCCGGAGAGCATCGAGACCACGGCATCCGTCACCTTCATCCCGGGCACCGGCATCACCGGCTCGCACTTGAACGTCAACGCGGTGGTCCCGGGACTGTCGGCCGAGGACTTCGCCCGCATCGCGGGCGAGGCGAAGACGGGCTGCCCCGTCTCGGCCGCCCTGGCCGGCATCGAGATCACGCTCGAGGCGACGCTTGCCTGAGAACGACCCATCGCGCGCCGAGGGGCGCGTCGTCGTCGCGGGAGCCTCCGGTCTCATCGGCCGCGCTCTCGTGGCGAGCCTGCGCGCCGACGGCATCGCCGTGACGCGCCTCGTGCGCCGCGCGAGCGCCGCGCCCGACGAGATCTCCTGGGATCCGGCCGCCCAGCCGCTGCCCGCGGCGGCACTCGAAGGTGCGCGGGCCGTCGTCGGGCTCAACGGCGCAACGCTCGGGCACTTTCCGTGGACGCGACGGTACAAGCACGATCTCGTGTGGTCGCGGATCGCTCCGACGCAGGCGCTCGCGGCAGCGGTGCGCGCGCTCGGCGAGGACGCCCCCCATTTCGTGTCCTCGTCAGCGGTCGGCTACTACCCGTCGGCGCCGGGGGCGAGTTTCACCGAGTCGTCTCCGCGCGGAGACACCTTCTTGGCGGACCTGTGCGGCGAGTGGGAGACGGCCGCGACCCGCGGCGCCGGGGATCGCGCCCGCGTATCGCTGCTGCGCACCGCGCCGGTCGTGCACGCCGACGGTGTTCTCAAGCCGCTTCTGCTGCTCACCAAGCTCGGCCTGTCGGGCCCGATCGGTCGCGGAACCCAGGTCTGGCCGCTGATCTCTCTCGACGACGAGGTCCGCGCGATCCGCCATGTCATCGACAACGGCCTCGCCGGCCCGGTCAACCTCGCAGGGCCCGAGCGCACGAGCGCCAACGATCTCGGGTTCGCTCTCGCGAGGCGGATGAATCGCCCCTACCTGCTGCGCGTACCGGAGTGGGCGCTGAAGCTGGTCCTCGGGCGCGACGCGGCAGAGGGACTGCTCACGTGCGACATGAATGTGGTCCCCGAGGCGCTCACGGCATCCGGCTTCGTCTTCTCGCATCCGACGGTCGAGGATGCCGTGGCCGCCGCGGTGCCGGCCTGATCAGCGCGTCGGCGGGTTCTTCTCGAGCGTGATCGCCCGTCGGATGGCTTCGCGGGCGCGGCGTCGATCGCCGGCGCCGTCGTAGGCCAGCCCCAGCCGGAACCAGGCGCGCCAATCGGTGGGGTGCGCCTCGACGTCGTGCCGGTAGTGCGGGAACACCGCATCGGCCTGCGCACGGTCGGGACGGCCGCTGACGCGGACATCCATCTCCTCGCTCGGGAGCGCGCCTTCGGCCTCCAGCCGCCTGGCGAGGCGCTCGGCGCTGCGCCCGAAAGCAAGCTCCCGCCAGAGCGCCCACCCCGCGATGACGGGCAGGACGATCAGCGCCACGCCCATGGCGACGCCGATGATCTGCCCCGAGATCAGCAACAGCCACGCGCGCTGCGCGACGAGAACGATGTAGAGGACGAGCAGCGCCGCCATGACGGCGACGCCCGCGCGGGCCTTCATGCCCCGGTGACGCGGGCGACTTGCCCGGGAACGGAGCCCTCGTCGACGACCTCGATGACCGGCGCTGCGGGGCGCGGCGCGCCGAGACCGAGATCGATGAGCGCGTCGAGGCCGATCGTCACCCCGCGCGCGTCCCGCGCCGCCGCAAGGGCGACGCGGATGCCGGGCGCGTACGCGCGGGCCGGCTCGATCGTGTCGTGGACGATGGTCAGCGACTCCCCCGGCCCCGACAGGATCGTCTCCTGCTTCGCGATGACGCCCGGCCGGCGCAACGAATGGATGGGAACACTCGCGACCTGCTGGCCGCGCGCCCGCTGATCGACATGCGGGGACTCGACCGGGCCGACCCCGGCGCGAGCGTCGGCGATGAGTTCGGCGGTGCGCACGGCCGTGCCACTCGGCGAGTCGACTTTCGTCTCGCGATGCGTCTCGACGATCTCGATCGAGGGGAACAGAGGTGCCGCCGCCGCCGCCAGTGCCGTCGCGACGACCGAGCCCAGGGAGAAGTTGGGAATGAAGACCGCGCCCGTACCCGCCGCCTCGACGAGGGGGCGCACCAGCGCGATCCGTTCGGTCGACCAGCCCGAGGTGCCGACGAGCACGTTCTTCCCGCGTTCGATCGCTGCGCGGACGACATCGATCGACACACCGGGCGTCGACGCATCGACGACGAGATCGGCCGCGTCGATCTCGGCGAGATCGCTCGCCGACCCGAGAACGGCCACCGTCTCGAAGTCGTCGAGCTCATCGATCACGCCGGCGATGATCGCACCGAGCTTGCCGGTGCCGCCCACGAGGGCCACTCTCGTCGTCATGGTTCCAGCCTAGGCCGTGCGGCCGACACGGTTACGCTCGAGGGATGGTGCTGCTCGACCCCCTCGCCGCCGACGACCCGCGCGCACATGCCCTGCTGGAGGAGTACTTCCAGATGCGTGCCGACGCGTTCCCTCAGGGGCAGGCGTACCGTCCCGTCTTCCCCGCGGCATCCGTCTTCACGCCGCCGGCCGGCGCCTTTCTCGTGCTCGTCGACGACGACGGGGCGGATGCCGGGTGCGGCGGCATCCGCAGGGTCGAGGACGGACCGGCGGGCGTGCGGTACGAGGTCAAGCATCTGTACCTGCAGCCACGCACCCGCGGTCGCGGCTGGGGTCGGCTTCTGCTGGACGCGCTCGAGGGGCGGGCCCGCGCGTTCGGCGCGGCAGAGCTCGTGCTCGACACCCACCACACGCTGGAGGCCGCCGGCGCGCTCTACGCGCGCTCGGGTTTCACCGCCATCGAGCCCTACAACGACAACCCGAACGCGACCCGCTGGTACGGCAAGGTGCTCTGAGCTCGGGCGTCTGCGTCGACTGACCGGCCGAGGCGCGTGGAAGATGTCGACATGCCCGCTGCGGAACACGACGTCACGGAACTCGTGGAGGCCGTGGCCTGGTGGCGCGCACGCGGCCTGTTCGCAACTCCGGAGTTTCGTCGACTCGCGCCCGGGTTTCCGTGCGGGGGCGCAGGCGTCCCGACGGCCCGGCGAGAACCTCCGGAGTTGTGAACGCCGACGACCGATCGCGCAGCGGCGGATGCCGCGCGCCTGAAGCGGTCGCCGCTCATCCCGCGTTCGCTCAGACCGGAGGAACCTCGGGCAGGCCCGTACGCAGCTCCATCGGCAGATGGGCGAGGTCGTTGTGGGTCACAAGAGCCCACGGCCGGCCCTTGCGCTGGGCGAGCACCGTGAGACCGCAGTGCGCCTGATTGATCGTCATCCATCGCCAGTCCGGGGCGTCGAGCACCTCACGGACGAACCAGGCGATGACGGAGTTGTGGGTGATGAGCAGCTCATGGGCGGCGGGTTTGCGAACGAGGAACTCGGCGACCGCATCCCCCATCTGTGCGCGCCCGGCGTCCATCTCGGCCTCGGTGTAGGAGCCGAAGAACGGCTCGTAGATCGACGGCGTCTCGGGCAGCATCCCGGTGGGAATGCAGTCGAACAGCAGCGCCGAGGGCTTCGGAGTCACCGAGGGGAGGCGACCTGCCACCGCGCGGGCCGTCTCGGCCGCGCGCTCCAGAGGCGAGTGCCACACGGCATCCAGCGGCACGCCGGACAGCCGGTCGGCGAGAAGCTCCGCCTGGCGTCGACCCCGCGGCGACAGCGGGCCGTCTTCGAGTCCGTGCTCCGCGTCGAGATGCTCTCCGTGTCGCACGAGGTACAGGTAATGCGTCACGTCATACTCGTCTCGCCTGGGGGTGGGGCAGCTCCCAGCCTACGTCAGGCCGTCGCCGTCGCCCCGGGTCTTGACACCGGGCGACACGCCACCCTCTACTGCGTGGCGCGTGCGATCTCGCCCAGGTGAGAGCGGCTGAGCCGCGCCCCCACGCCCTGCACCAGCTCGTCGACGTGGCTCACCGCGAAGACGTTCACGATCGGGGCGACGACGGCGCGCTGCGCCAGCAGCCAGGCGATGGCGACGGCCGACGGCGGCACCGCGAGTTCGTCACCGATGCGGTCCAGCGCACGGAGCGTTCGCGATCCGCGCCGGTTCATGGCCGCCGCCAGTTGGATGCCGCGAACCGAATACGCCACCTGAGCACGGTCGCGATGTACGCCGGCGAGGTAACCGTGCTCGAGCGCCTGCGACGGCGTCACGGCGATGCCCTGGGCGCTGGCCACGAGACGCAGGTCTCCCTCGAACTCCGACTGCCGCAAGATGTTGTACGGGACATCGAGCACCGTGAAGCGGGGGTAGCCCGCCGAGGCGAGAATCCGGGCTTCGACCAGCTGGGCGGCCGTATGACCGTAGGCGCCGACGGCGCGCACCTTTCCCGACTCGATCAGCCATTCCACCGTGGCCAGAGTGTCCTCGAGAGTGGTCGCGTCATCGGACAGTGCGTCGAGGTACAGCAGATCGATCCGGTCCGTGTGCAACCGCGTCAACGACGCTTCGACAGCCCGGATGAGGTTCACCGGACCGAGCCCGGGGTGGTCGGGGTTGGCGCCGACGCGAACGGCGACGACGATGTCGTCGCGGATGCCGCGACGCTGCATCCATTGCCCGACGATGTGCTCGCTGCGCCCCGCCGCGTAACCGTCGGACGTGTGCACGGCGTTCCCGCCCCGCGCACGGTACGCGTCGAGGATGCCGTGCGAGGCCGTGAGGTCGACGTGCCAACCGAATTCGGCCGCGCCGAGGATGAACGGGAAGACCTGGAGCCCGGACTCGCCGAGCGCAACGCGGATGCCGGCTCCCACGGGTGCCCCCTGAACGGGAATGGGAGCGGACGGGTGCACGGGCGGCGCGGCGCGTACGGCCGTCGGCGTCGCTCCGATGCCGAAGTAGCCCATCCGTTCACCCCCTTCACGAACCGCGGATGCGGTGTCGCCCTTCTTGTCTACCCACCCCCCGATGTGTAGTTCCGAGGGTAAGGCAGACGCGGGTACGGGCCGCGCATTGAGCCCAACGAACGGTAAACATTCCATAACGCTTGCGTCACGACGCCGTTCCGCGTGGGTGCGTGTCCCCCATCCGGTGGACATCGCGTGAACGAACGGATGCCCGCCCCTCCGAGACGGGAGGAAGCGGGCATCCGTGTCCTGGTCGCCGCCGCAGCACTGTCAGGGTGAAACCCTCAGCGCCGGGCGACGAAGCACTCAACCTTCGGCGGGAGCCTCCGGGCCCTCGCTGGCGGCCGCACGGCCCTCCTGGTCGGCAGCCTCTTCGAGCACGGGCTCGAGCGACAGCTTGCCGCGGTCGTCGATCTTGGTGATCTTGACGAGCAGCTTCTGACCGACGCCGAGGACGTCTTCGACGTTCTCGACACGCTTGCCACCGGCGAGCTTGCGCACCTCGCTGATGTGCAGCAGGCCGTCCTTGCCGGGCAGCAGCGAGATGAACGCGCCGAACGCCGCGAGCTTGACGACGGTTCCGAGGAACTGCTCGCCCACCTCGGGGTTGGTCGGGTTGGCGATCGCGTTGACCTGGGCGCGAGCGGCTTCCGCCGCGGGGCCGTCGGTCGCACCGATGTAGACGGTGCCGTCCTCCTCGATGGAGATCTGCGCACCCGTCTCGTCCTGGATCGCGTTGATCGTCTTGCCCTTCGGGCCGATCAGCTCACCGATCTTGTCGACGGGGATCTGCACGCTGATGACACGCGGGGCCGTCGGCGCCATCTCGTCCGGGCCGTCGATCGCGGCGTTGAGGACGTTCAGGATCGTCATGCGCGCGTCCTTGGCCTGCGTCAGCGCGGCGGTCAGCACCGACGACGGGATGCCGTCGAGCTTCGTGTCGAGCTGGATCGCCGTGACGAACTCGCTCGTGCCCGCAACCTTGAAGTCCATGTCGCCGAGCGCGTCTTCCGCGCCCAGGATGTCGGTCAGCGCGGCGTAGCGCGTCTGGCCATCGACCTGGTCGGACACGAGGCCCATCGCGATACCGGCGACGGGGGCGCGCAGCGGCACACCCGCGTTCAGCAGCGACAGGGTCGATGCGCAGACCGAACCCATCGAGGTCGAGCCGTTGGAGCCGAGGGCCTCGGAGACCTGACGGATCGCGTACGGGAACTCCTCGCGGCTGGGCAGCACCGGCACGAGGGCGCGCTCGGCGAGGAAGCCGTGCCCGATCTCGCGACGCTTCGGCGAGCCCACACGACCGGTCTCACCGGTCGAGTACGGCGGGAAGTTGTAGTGGTGCATGTAGCGCTTGCTGGTCGTGGGCGACAGCGAGTCGATCTGCTGCTCCATCTTCAGCATGTTCAGCGTCGTGACACCCAGGATCTGGGTCTCGCCGCGCTGGAAGATCGCGGAGCCGTGCACGCGCGGGATGACCTGGACCTCGGCATCCAGCGGACGGATGTCCGCCAGACCGCGGCCGTCGATGCGCACACCCTCGGTGAGGATGCGGCTGCGCACGATCAGCTTCGTGACCGACTTGTACGCGCCACCGAACTCGGCCAGCGCGCTCTCGGGCAGCTCGCCCGCCTCGACGGCGGCGACCAGCTGCGCCTTGACGTCGTCCTTGACGGCGTCGTCGGCGTTCTGACGCTCGATCTTGTCGGCGATCTGGTACACCGGCACGAGGCGGTCGTACGCGCGACCGGCGACGAAGTCGTAGGTCTCCTTCGCGTAGGCCGGGAAGACCGGGTAGGGCTGGATCTCCTTGGCCGCCGTGTTCGCGACGACGTTCTGCGCCGCGACGAGCTCCTTGATGAAGGGCTTGGAGGCCTCCAGTCCCTGCGCGACGATCTCCTCGCTGGGCTTGACGGCGCCGGCCTTGATGAGGTTCCAGCTGTTCTCGGTGGCCTCGGCCTCGACCATCATGATCGCGACGTCGCCGTCCTCCAGGACGCGACCGGCGACCATCAGGTCGAACACGGCCTCCTCGACCTGCGCGGCCGTCGGGAACGCGACCCACTGGTCGGCGTGCTCGCCGTGGCCCGGGATGAGCGCGAGGCGGACACCGGCGATGGGGCCGGAGAAGGGCAGACCGGAGATCTGCGTCGACAGGGATGCCGCGTTGATCGCCAGCGCGTCGTAGAACTCGCCCGGGGCGATGCTCAGGACGGTCACGACGATCTGGACCTCGTTGCGCAGGCCGTCGACGAACGACGGACGCAGCGGGCGGTCGATCAGGCGGCAGACGAGGATCGCCTCGGTGGAGGGCCGACCCTCGCGACGGAAGAACGAACCGGGGATCTTGCCAGCGGCGTACGAACGCTCTTCGACGTCGACGGTCAGCGGGAAGAAGTCGAAGCCCTCACGCGGGTGCTTGCCCGCGCTCGTGGCCGACAGCAGCATGGTCTCTTCGTCGAGGTAGGCGGCAACGGCACCCTGTGCCTGCTGCGCCAGTCGTCCGGTCTCGAACCGGATCGTGCGGGTGCCGAATCGGCCGTTGTCGAGAACGGCTTCGGCGGCGGTGATTTCTGGACCTTCCAAGAGGTCTCTCCTTCTTTGTTTAGACTCGCGCGCGCGTTTCGCGCACGAGATCGTGCGAAGGAGCAGGAACAGGCAGATCCAGACGCGCGGCGGCTCCGCGTGCGGCGCCGCCGGGACGATCAGCGCTGGCCACCAGTAGAAAGCCACCGTTCGCATCGGATCTCATCGAACGGGAACCCACCACAGGGGACCAGCTTCCTGCCGGCCTGCTCCGGATGCCGCGGAAGATCCACGGCAACCTGCTCAACCCTATCAGTCGCACCTCGGCGTGCGTATGGTTGACGGTATGAGCACCCACGACACCTCGGCATCCGATGAGATGAAGCGCAAGTTCAAGGAGGCGCTCGACAAGAAGAACGCGCAGCACCGCTCGGGTGAGGCGCACCTCGACGGAGACTCGTCGGTGCACGCCAGCCACGGCGCAGTCGCCAAGCGGGAGTTCCGCCGCAAGAGCGGCTGACTCCGCCGCAGCCGCTCGCTCGCCTCAGGACTGTGGCGCGGGGGTCCGCGCGCTCGATCCTCCGGCCGGAAGCTCGATGTAATCGGTGTGCTTCGCGGTGATCTGGTCACCTGCCGTGCGGCCGCGCAGGCGCCGCCACACCCAGGGCAAGGCGTCGCGCGTGAGCCAGGTCCCCGAGACCGGACGATCCTCTTCCGCGTGCAGAGCGGCATCGAGCGCCCCGAGCGCTTCGACATCCGGCACCCCGAGCACCTCCGCGGCGCGGTAGGAGACGAAGCGGTGGCCTCGTGAGCTCAGGTGCACCTTGTCGTGCGACCACTTCTCGAGTTCCCCGACGTCCGGGTCGATGTCGAGGTCGAGGAGGAATGCCCCGTGTACCGTCGCCGTCTCGCGCAGGCGCTCGGCGAACCGGGCGAAGCGCCGCGCGAACAGCCCCGACGCACGACGAGCGGGAAGAAACGGCGTCACCAGCAGCACATCGCTGCCGGCGGCCCGCAACACACCGACGGCGTAGTCCAGCCGATCGGCGAGCACGTCCGGATCGGCGCGATGCGACACGAGGTCGTTCGCGCCGATCAGCACGGTGGTCAGATCCGGAGCGAGCTCGAGCGCCCGCGGCAGCTGCTCGTCGAGCAGATCGCGCACCCGTCGACTGCGGACGGCGAGGTTCGCGTAGCGCACCGTCGACGACGAGCGCTGCGCGAGGAGCGTCGCCAGACGGTCGGCCCATCCCCGGTACTGACCCTCGGGCATGCGGGACGTGTCGCACAAACCTTCGGTGAGCGAATCGCCGAGTGCCACGACGCGGCTCCACGACCGCGGCGGGCGGGCAGGAGCGATGGATGCCGGGCGCACCCGCGCTGCGCGCGCCGTCGAAAGACCGGCCCCGTGCAGCTGCTGCGCCTCGAGGTAGTAGCCGTGAAGAGTGTCGACGAGCGCGGGCCAGGTGCGCTCTTCGACGCCCGCGCGTGCCGCCGTCCCGAACGCCTGCCGCTTGGTCGCGTCGCCGACGAGATCGCGCACACGGTCGTGCAGATCGTCGAGGTCGCCGGGGCGATAGAGCCAGCCGTCCACGCTGGAGCGGACGAGGTCGACGGGGCCGCCGCGTCCCGTCGCCACCACGGGCACCCCACTGGCGTGTGCTTCCTGGATCGTCTGACCGAACGTCTCGCTCTCGCCCGGGTGCACGAAGACGTCGAAGCCGGCGACCGCCTGGGCGAGCTCGATCCCGGAGAGGTGTCCGAGGAACACCGCGCCCGGCAGCGCACGCTCCAGCCGGGCACGCGCGGGGCCGTCGCCGACGATGACCAGCCGCACACCCGGCATCCCGGCGATCACGGCCAGATCCTCCACCTGCTTCTCGGGAGCGAGTCGCCCCACGTAGCCGACGATGACCTCGCCCGGAGCGATCCACTGGCGCCACGCGTCACTGCGACGGCCGGGGTGGAAGCGTTCGGTGTCGACACCGCGGCCCCAGAGGCGGGTGCGATCGACGCCGAGCTCATCGAGTTGCGAGAGCGCCGCCGAGGACGGGGCGAGGGTGAGCGTCGCGCGGGCGTGCAGGCGGGCGACGTGCGCCGCGGTGAGGGCCGTCGCCCGCGGCAGACCGTACTTTCTGGCATAGGCGATGACATCGGTCTGGTAGACGGCCACGGTCGGCAGATCCAGGCTCGCCGCCGCCGCGACAGCGCGCCAGCCCAACACGAACGGTGAGGCGAGGTGGACGACGTCGGGCTGGTAGTCCCGCAGGATGCCGGCCAGGGTACCGGTGCGCCCGAACGCCACACGCACCTGGGGGTAGCCCGGCAGTGGCATCGAGGGCAGCACGCGCGTCTGCGCGTCGGAGCGTGCCCCCGGTGCGCCGGGGGCGACGACGAGAGCCTCGTGTCCGCTCGCGGTGAGGTGGCGGACGGACTGCAGCACCGAACCGGTGACCCCGTTCATGTGAGGCAGGAACGACTCGGCGACGAACGCGACTCTCATGGGTCCAGCGTCGCGGCTGCGGGGCCGGTGACGGGGCCGAATCGGGCGCCGGAACGCAGTGTTCGCCGAACGGTCCCGTGGCGGCCACCCCGACGTCACCGCCGCACACGCCGTTCCCCGCGCGTTCATGACGGCGTGATACTCCGAGAGAGTGAGCGACGCGTGGTTGCAGGCCCTCGCCCAGAGCCCGTGGGCCCTCCCCGCGATGGCGCTCCTCGTCGTCGGTGACGCCTTCCTCGTCGTCATCCCGGGCGAGGCTGCCGTCACGACGCTCGGCGCCCTCGCCGTCGCGGAAGGCTCTCCCCCGCTCACCGCCGTCATCGTCGTCGCGGCGGCGGCCGCGCTGACCGGAGACCTCGGCTGCTATCTCGTCGGCCGCACGGCGGGGCTCGAGCGGTGGCGCTGGATGCGCGGGCCCAGAGTGGCGGCGGCCTTCGGTACGGCGCGAACCGCGCTGGACCGCCGCGGTGCCACGATGATGTTCACGGCCCGCTTCATCCCGTTCGCCCGCCTCGCCGTGAACCTCGTCGCGGGTGCCTCACGGATGCCGCTGCGGCGCTACCTGCTGCTGGCAGCGCCTGCGGCGAGCGCGTGGGCGCTCTACCAGGCGTTGCTCGGCGCGGCCGTCGCGGCCATCATCCCGGGCGGCACCGTCGCCGCCGTGATCGCCTCGATCGTGGTGGCGATCGCGCTCGGCGCGGCGACGGACGCCATCGTCACCCGCGCACAACGGCGCCGCGCCCCCGACACATGATCGGGAGCGCGGCACCGGTGCGTGCAGATCGGGTCAGCGCACCCCGGCGCGCTGACGTGCGCGCTCCTGCTTCGCCTCGGCCTCGGCGATCGCAGCCTCCTCCAGGCCCTGAGTGCCGACAGCGGACGTGTCGGTGGACATGCCGTCGTGCCCGTCGCCGGTGAGGGTGGCCTCGTCGAACGGGATGCGTCCGGAGAGCACCTCGCGCACGCGGTCGCGGTCGATCTGCTTCGTCCAGGTGCCGATGAGGAGGGTGGCCACGGCGTTGCCGGTGAAGTTGGTGACCGCACGGCCCTCGGACATGAAGCGGTCGATGCCGACGATGACGCCGACGCCGTTGACCAGATCGGGACGGAACGCCTGCAGACCGCCGGCGAGAGTCGCCAGACCCGCACCGGTCACGCCCGCAGCACCCTTGGAGGCGATGATCATGAACACCAGCAGGCCGATCTGCTCGGGGATCGACATCGGCATCCCCATCCCGGTGGCGATGAACAGCGACGCCATCGTCAGATAGATCGCGGTGCCGTCCAGGTTGAACGAGTACCCGGTGGGCACCGTGATGCCGACGACCGGCTTGGATACGCCGATGTGCTCCATCTTGCCGATCAGACGCGGCAGCGCCGACTCGGAGGAGCTCGTGCCGATGATGAGGAGGTACTCGCGAGCCAGGTATTTGATCAGGCTGAAGATGTTGACGCGGGTGACGACGTACAGCAGCGACCCGAGCACTCCGATGATGAAGACCGCACACGTGATGTAGAAGGCGATCATCAGGATGCCGAGGCTCACGATGGCCGAGACGCCGGTCTTGCCGACGACCGCCGCGATCGCGCCGAACGCCCCGATCGGGGCGAGCCACAGGATCATGCCGAGGATGCGGAAAACGAGCACCTGCAGCTGCTTGACGGCGAACATGATCGGCTCGCCCTTCTTCCCGAGCTGCTGCAGCGCGAAGCCCACCAGCAGCGCGATGAACAGCACCTGCAGGACACTCGGGCCGGTGAAGGCGCTGAAGAACGTCGTGGGAATGATCCCGAGGAGGAAGCTCACGGTGTCTGTGGCCTCGGTGGACTTGCCGGCGTCGTAGGTGGCGCCGGCCATGTTCAGGCCTTCGCCCGGGTGGATGATGTTGCCGACGACGAGGCCGATCGCCAGCGCGAACGTCGACATCACGAGGAAGTAGAGCAGGGCGAGTCCGCCGATCTTTCCGACCGTGGCGGCCTTCGCGATCGATCCGACGCCGACCACGATGGTGCAGAAGATGATCGGCGCGATCATCATCTTGATGAGGTTGACGAAGGCCTTGCCGACCGGCTCGAGCCCCTTCGCGAAGTCCGGCCAGGCGAGACCGACGACGGCTCCCAGGACCACCGCGATGATCACCGCCACATAGAGCCAGGTGTGCTTGTCCCAGGAGCTCTTGCCGCGGCGCCAGTTGTAGCCGGGGAGCTTGAAAGATGATGTGAGGGCCATGTCCGCCTCCAGGTGTGAACGGGTCGTTGTTCGGGGGCTGCCGACGCTGGCGGCCACACGCACAGAGTGCAGTGCGGGCCCCCTCGTGGTTCACTTGTGGTCGTATTGGTCCCGGCGGCCGCTCCGATACGCGGCTGGGACGACCCGACGACCCGCCATCGACCGCCGAGGACGCCATGACCCGAAGGATCGGACGCAGCGCCGCGTCCCGGATCTTCCTGTGGCTGGCCGGCGCCGCTCTCGTGCTGGCTCTGGCAACTGCCGGGCTGCTGGTGCTGGAGGCGCAGCGCACCGCGCGGGCCGAGGCAGAGCGTGTCACGCAGGCGGTGGCGGCGACCCTCGCCGACCTGCGAGAGGTCTCTACGGCCCTCGCGCAGAGCGACGACGCCGCCGCCAGCCGCACGCTGCAGCCGGTGGCGACGGCGGTCATGTCGGGCGCTGGCGTCGACTTCGTCACGATCATGGATGCCGACGGCATCCGCGTGACGCATCGTGACCCGGCACAGATCGGAAAGCACTACATCGGCACCATCCCGGCCTCGCCGGCGCCTCTCACCGAGGAGTTCAGCGGAACGCTCGGGCCGTCGCTGCGCACGATCGTGCCCGTCGAGGTCGACGGGCGCCTCGTCGGCTGGGTCTCGGTCGGCGTGACGATCCGGACGGTGACCGCGCAAGTGGTGCCACGCCTGCTCGTCGTCGCGGCCGTCGGCCTCGTGCTCGTCGGCGCCGGGCTCGCCGGTGCGGTGCTCGCCCGCCGTGCGACCCGTCTGGTCGCCGGCGACCTTCCCGCCGGTGCCATCCGCGACACCCTGGCCTCCGCCGAGTCGATGCGCACACTCGGCGAGGCCCTGCGCGCGCAGACCCACGAGCACGGCAACCGCATGCACGCCGCCGTCGCCCTCATCGAACTGGGGCGCATGGACGACGCGATCGGCATCCTGACGGATTCGGCGCGGCAGAGCCAAGCGCTCGTCGACCAGGTCGCTGCCCGCACAGACGGCGATCCCACGGTGGGGGCGCTGCTGCTGGGCAAGGCCTCGCAGGCGATGGAACGCGGCATCGAGTGGTCGACCGACATCGCCGCGGATGCCCCCCGCTCGCTTCTGAGCCCGATCGACGCCGTCGCGCTCGTCGGCAATCTCATCGACAACGCCCTGGATGCCGCGGCCTCCGGTCCGACGCCGAGGTGGGTGCGCGTGCACATGTCACGCACGGTGGAGGACGAACTGCTGCTCACCGTCTCCGACTCCGGCGACGGTCCCGACGAGGAGGTGCGTGCACGAATGTTCGAGCGCGGGTTCTCGACGAAGCCGGCCGGCAGCGACGGCCGCGGCGTCGGGCTGGCACTGGTGCGCGCCGTCATCGACGAGATCGGCGGGACGATCGCCGTCGATCTCTCTCCGACGACGTTCCGCGTCGTCCTGCCGACGGTGCGGTCATGATCGGCGTGCTGCTCGTCGATGACGAGGCACTGACGCTCGAACTGCACCGCTCGTACATCGACCGGGTCGACGGTTTCGAGGTGGTCGCCGAGTGCGCGGGCGCGCGGGCCGCGGTCTCGGCGATTGTGGACGCGTCCGATCGCGACCGCATCGATCTCGTGCTGCTGGACATGACCATGCCCGACGGCTCCGGCCTCGACGTCCTGCGGCACGTCCGCGCACGTGCCGCCGACGTCGACGTCATCGCCATCACCTCGGTGCGCGACGCCGACGTCGTCCGCCAGGTGGTCGCCCTCGGCGCGGCGCAGTACCTCGTCAAGCCGTTCACCTTCGCGACCTTCCACGACCGGCTGGAGCAGTACCGCGCATACCGCGAGCGCGCACGCGCGGCATCCGGGGCGGCGACCCAATCCGAAATCGATGCGATGCTGGGGGCGCTGCGCCCGACGGGGACGATCGCGTTGCCGAAGGGGCTGTCCCCCGCGTCGCTGGAACGCGTATCGCGGGCCGTCCGCGACGGAGGAGGACTGTCGGCGACCGAAGCAGCCGATGCGCTGGGCATGTCGCGTGTCGCGGCCCGGCGCTACCTCGAGCACCTCGCGGATGCCGGTCGCGTGGATCGCGCCCCCCGCTACGGCACGCGCGGACGGCCGGAGACCGAGTACCGCTGGAGATGAGTCAGGAAGCGGCCCACCCGTCGGGACCATCCGATCCGGCCGGGTAGTCCTCCATGGGCACATCGCCGCGTCGCCACGCATCACGGACGGGTTGGATGATGCGCCAGCACTCCTCGGCGGCGTCTCCGCGGACGGCCAGCATGGCGTCGCCGTCGAGGATCGCGGCGAGCACCTCCGTGTAGGCGGCATGCGTGCCCAGACCGAGGTCGGCCTCGAGAGTGGCGCGGTGCAGGGCGAACGGCTCCTCGCCGCCGTTGACCGAGATCTGCATCGTGAGCTTGTCGGGCCCGAGGCCGAAGCGGATGACGGCTCCGCTCGCATCGCCGGTGAAACCGACGGGCAGGTGGCGCACGGGTCGCAGGACCACGTCGACTTCCGCGCGCTTGGCTGCCAGCGCCTTACCGGATCGCAGGGTGAACGGCACGCCGGCCCACCGGGCGTTTCGCACCTCGACGCGCACCTGCGCGAGCGTCTCGGTCTCCCGTGCGGGATCGACGCCCGGCTCGTCGACGTACGACGGCATCCGTTCCTCGCCCGCCGTGCCGGCGGTGTAGCGGGCCCGGTGAGAGAACCGCACGGCGTTGTCGTCCCACACGTGCGTCGCCCGCAGCACCGCCGCGGTGGCGTCACGGAGATCCGTCGCAGTGAGGGCCGCGGGCGGCTCCATCGCGACGACGGCCATGACCTGCAGCAGATGGCTCTGAATCATGTCGACGAGTGCTCCGGCGTGATCGTAGAAACCCGCGCGGCCCTCCAGCCCGAGGGTCTCATCGAAGCGGATCTCGACGCGCTCGATGTGCTCCGCCGACCAGATGGGCTCCAGCAGCCGGTTCGCGAACCGCGCGCCGAGAACGTCCAGGACGGTGGAGCGGCCGAGGAAGTGATCGACACGGAACACCTGCTGTTCGGGCAGCAGCTTCAGCAGCACCGCGTTGAGCTCACGCGCGCTGGCTTCGTCCTCGCCGAACGGCTTCTCCAGTGCGAGGACCGTCCCCTCGGGCAGATCGGACGCAGACAGAGCCGCACAGGCGGCAGCGGCCGCGGCCGGCGGCACAGCGAAGTAGAGCACGAGACGCCCCTCCGGCACGGCGCCGATCACCGCACGCAGGCCGGCCGCCGTGGTTGCGTCAGCCGTGATGAACGGTGTCGAAGCGACAGCGGAGAAGGCATCCTCCGCCCCGGCCTCGCGGAAGGCGGTCCGCACGCGTCGCCGCCACTGCGCCTCGCTGATCTCGGTACGCCCGACGCCGACGAGGTGCAGCTGTCGCGCCGGTTGCTGTCGCAACAGGTCGGCGAGCGCCGGCAACAGCAGTCGCTGCGTCAGATCGCCGCTTCCCCCGATGATCACCAGTGTCGACACGTCGCCCATGTGCTCACCCTATGTCGCCCGATCCAGGTGGGCGAGGAGGCAGAATCGATCCGTGGCAGATGCATACAGGGGCGTGGCCCTGTCCCCCACGCCCATCGAGGACTACGCGTTGCTGAGCAGCTGCCGCACGGCGGCGCTGGTCTCGCGGGACGGATCGATCGACTGGCTGTGCCTGCCGCGCTTCGATTCGCCATCCGTGTTCGCGGCCCTTCTCGGTGACGACCATCAGGGGCGATGGGCGCTGCGGCCCACCGATCCCGACGCGCGGGCGACGCGACGTTACGACGGCGACAGCTTCACCCTCATCACCCGCTGGGAGAGCGCCGATGGGGTGGCCGAGGTGCACGACTGCCTGCCTGTCGATCCCCGACACCTCGACGTCTCGCACCGCGTGGATCTAGTGCGCCGCGTCGTCGGCATCAGCGGCCGGGTCGACTTCGAGCAGCAGGTGCGCCTGCGCTTCGACTACGCCCGCGCGCTGCCGTGGGTGCGCCAGACCGGCACCGCCGATGCCCCCGAGGTGACCGCGATCGCCGGGCCGGATGCCGTGGCCCTGCGCGGTGCGCCGCTCACCGCCACCGACCACGTGCACCGCGGCGCGCTGAGCGTCGCCGCCGGCGAGTACCGCGACCTCACGCTCACCTGGCACGCATCGCACCGCCCCGCGCCGTCACCCCTGGACGTCGAGGATGCCCTGCAGTGCACGCGCGAGTGGTGGAGCACATGGGCCGAACGCATCGACGTGCACGGTCCGCACCGGGAGGTCGTGGTGCGCTCGCTGCTGACGCTGCGCGCACTGACGCACCGCGACACGGGCGGCATCATCGCCGCACCCACCACGTCACTGCCCGAGCAGTTCGGCGGCGAGCGCAACTGGGACTACCGCTTCGTATGGTTGCGAGATGCCTCCCTGACGATCGAGGTGCTCCTCGGGCAGGGCTTCGCCCACGTCGTGGCGCACTGGCAGCGCTGGCTGCTGCGGGCGATCGCAGGCGACCCCGCCGACCTGCAGATCGTCTACGGCATCGCCGGCGAGCGTGACCTCGTCGAGCGGGAGCTCGGCGACCTGCCCGGCTACGGCGGCGCCGCCCCGGTGCGGATCGGCAACGGCGCGGCGCAGCAGTACCAGGCCGACGTGACCGGTGAGGTCATGACCTGTCTGTTCGCCGCGCGCGCGGCCGGCATCGAGCAGTCGGCGATCTCGTGGCCGTTGGAGCGCGCGCTGCTGCGCCGTGCCGAGGAGCGCATCGACGAACCCGATCAGGGCATCTGGGAGATCCGCGGTGAGCCGCAGGTGTTCGTGCACTCCCGCGCCATGGTGTGGGCCGCGTTCGATCGCGGCGTGCGCTCGGTGCGCGAGCACGGTCTGCACGGGCCCGACGCGCACTGGGAGCAGCTGCGCGACCGGGTGCGCGCCGGCATCGACGCGCACGGGGTCTCCGCGCGCGGCCACTTCGTGCAGCACACCGGCACCGACGCGGTCGACGCCTCGCTGCTGCTGCTGCCGACGGTCGGATTCTGCGCCGCCGACGACCCGCGCATGCTGGCCACCGTCGCCGAGATCGAGCGCACGCTCATGGTCGACGGGCTCGTGCTGCGCTACCGCACCGAGTCGGGCGTGGACGGACTGTCCGGCACGGAGAACCCGTTCCTCGCGTGCTCGTTCTGGCTCGTCGAGCAGTATGCCGCCACCGGCCGCCTCGATGACGCACGGGCGCTCATGGATCGAGCGTGTTCGCGAGCCAACGACGTGGGGCTGCTGTCGGAGGAGTACGACGTGGCCGAGAGACGGCAGGCCGGCAACACCCCGCAGGCGCTCTCGCACCTGGCTCTCGTGCGCGCGGCATCCGCCCTCGCCCGCGCCGAGGCCGCCGCCCGCTGACGCGACGATGCCCCCGGCCGCAACGCGCGGTCGGGGGCACCGTGAGCGGTCACTCCCCGGCGAGACCGCCGAGCAGATGGCCGAAGGAGCGCCCCTCTCCGAGGTAGTTCGCCGGGTCGAACGGGTCGCCGCTGCCGACCGGTTGACGACGCGCGACCGCTTCCGCCAGTTCGCGAGCACCGCGCTCGACGCGGGAGCTGAGCGGAGCAACCTGGTCGGCCGCCGCTCCCCAGTCGCTGGATGCCGCGAACACACCCGTCGAGACGGCCTCCGCGTGCAGGTAGGCGAACAGCGGACGGATGGCGTAGTCGATCGCGAGCGAGTGCCGCGCCGTCCCTGCGTTCGCGCCGATCAGCACGGGCTTGCCGGTCAGCGCATCGGGGTCGAGCACGTCGATGAACGACTTGAACAGACCCGAGTAGCTCGTCGAGAAGATCGGCGTGACCACGATCAGCGCGTCGGCGGAGACGACCGTGTTGATGGCCGACTCGAGCGCCGGCGGAGCGAAGCCGGTCAGCAGGTTGTTCGTGATGTCGTGCGCGAGATCACGCAGCTCGATCGTGTCGACCGTGGCCTGGATGGGAGCACCGTCAGGCCCCGACAGCTCACCCAGCGCCGCCACGGTCGCTGCCGCGAGGCGGTCGGCGAGCATCCGTGTGGAGGAGGGATTCGACAGCCCCGCCGAGACGACGGCGATGCGACGCGCGCTCATCGGGTCGCCCCCACGCCGAACGCGGCGCCGGCGGGAGCGGGCGCGTCCTGGTAGGGCGACGGGCCGCTGAGGTTGTCACCGCGGTTGGCGCGCGGCGTCGCCTGACGTGCCGGTCCGTCACCGTACGCGGCGCGCACCAGAGAGGCGTGTGTGGGGGCGTCGGGCACGTTCTCGGGACGGTCCTTCGCGAACTCCTTGCGCAGCACCGGTACGACCTCCCCACCGAGGAAGTCGAGCTGCTCGAGCACGGTCTTCAGCGGAAGACCGGCGTGATCCATGAGGAACAGCTGGCGCTGGTAGTCGCCGAAGATGTCGCGCATGCCGGCGTAGCGGTCGATGACCTGCTGCGGCGATCCGACGGTCAGCGGCGTCATCTCGGTGAAGTCCTCCATCGACGGGCCGTGGCCGTACACCGGAGCGTTGTCGAAGTACGGACGGAACTGGTTCACGGCATCCTGCGAGTTCTTCGCCATGAACGCCTGACCGCCGAGCCCGACGATCGCCGTCTCGGGGGCGCCGTGGCCGTAGTGCTCCCAGCGCTGGCGGTACAGACCGATGAGGCGCTGGTAGTGCTCGGCGGGCCAGAAGATGTTGTTGGCGAAGAAGCCGTCGCCGTAGTAGGCGGCCTGCTCGGCGATCTCGGGCGTGCGGATCGAGCCGTGCCAGACGAAGGGTGCGACGCCGTCGAGGGGTCGCGGGGTCGCGGTGAAGCCCTGCAGCGACGTGCGGAACTTGCCCTCCCAGTCCACGACGTCCTCGCGCCACAGCGTGTGCAGCAGCGCGTAGTTCTCGATCGACAGCGGCAGGCCCTGGCGGATGTCCTTGCCGAACCACGGGTAGACGGGTCCCGTGTTGCCACGACCGAGCATGAGGTCCATGCGGCCGCCCGACAGGTGCTGCAGCATGGCGTAGTCCTCGGCGATCTTCACCGGGTCGTTCGTGGTGATGAGCGTCGTCGAGGTCGAGACGATGAGCCGCTCGGTCTGGGCGGCGATGTAGGCCAGCGTGGTGGTCGGCGACGACGACCAGAACGGCGGGTTGTGGTGCTCGCCAAGGGCGAAGACGTCCAGGCCCACCTCCTCGGCGTGTTTGGCGATCTCGACGGTCGCGCGGATGCGCTCGGCCTCGCTCGGCGTGTGGCCCGTGGTCGGGTCCTGCGTGATGTCGCTGACGGTGAAGATGCCGAACTGCATCTGCGGGCTCTTCTCGTTCACGGTGTCCTTCGCCTTCCGGATGCCTCGGCATCCAATACATGCAAATGAATGTATCTGGTGCAACGCATCCGTGTCCAGGTTATTCCCGCCGCCGACGGCGGTCACACGGCGCAACACAGGCGCGGGAGGGTGCCGCAGCGGCCTACCCTCGCCTTCATGAGCGACCTGAACCTGCCCGTCCTCGACTTCGCCCTGCTCGACGCCGGCCCCGAGCAGGCCGCCCTCTTCCGCGAGCAGCTCCGCGCGGCGACGCACGACGTCGGGTTCTTCTACCTGACCGGAACGGGCGTGAGCGCCGGGCTCGAGCAGCGGCTGCACCGTGCGGCGCGCGACTTCTTCGCGCTGCCGGAAGCCGACAAGCTCGCGATCGAGAACGTGACCAGTCCGCACTTCCGCGGGTACACCCGCATCGGCGGTGAGCGCACCCACGGCGAGGTCGACTGGCGCGAGCAGATCGACATCGGCCCGGAGCGGGATGCCGTGACGGACCCCGAGGCTCCCGACTTCGCGCGGCTGATCGGGCCGAACCTGTGGCCGGCTGCCCAGCCGGAGCTGCGCGATGTCGCGATCGCCTGGCAGGAGCACCTGACCGTCGTGGCGCGGACGCTGCTGCGCGCGTGGGCACTCACCCTCGGTGCCCCCGAGGACTACTTCGACGAGCATTTCGGGGAGCCCTCGACACTGCTGAAGATCGTGCGCTATCCGGGCTCGACCTCGCCGGAGCCCGCCCAGGGCGTCGGCGCCCACAAGGACTCGGGCGTGCTCACGCTGCTGTGGGTCGAGCCCGGCAAGGGCGGGCTGCAGGTCGAACGCGACGGGCAGTGGGTGGACGCGCCGCCGGTGCCGGGCGCGTTCGTCGTCAACATCGGCGAGATGCTCGAGTACGCGACCGGCGGCTACCTGATCGCAACGAATCACCGCGTGGTCTCGCCCCGGCATCCCGAGGACCGCATCTCCGTGCCGTTCTTCTTCAACCCGGCCCTCGACGCGCGGCTGCCGCTGATCGCACTGCCCCCGCAGCTCGCCGCCCAGGCACGCGGATGCACGCAGGACCCGGCGAACCCGATCCACGCCCGCTACGGCGAGAACGCCCTGAAGTCACGGCTGCGCGCACACCCCGATGTCGCCGAGCGCTGGCACGCCGACCTGCTCGCCGCCCGCGCCTGACCCCGCATGACGAGAGCCTCCCCACACCGTGGGGAGGCTCTCCAAGAACGTTTTGCGCGATTGAACGCTGAGCGCGAGGCTTAGCGGCGCAGACCGAGGCGCTCGATGAGCGAGCGGTAACGGTTGATGTCGATGTCCTGCAGGTAACCCAGCAGGCGACGACGCTGACCGACGAGCAGGAACAGGCCACGACGCGAGTGGTGGTCGTGCTTGTGCTCCTTGAGGTGCTCGGTGAGGTCCTTGATGCGCTGCGTCAGCATCGCGACCTGCACCTCGGGGGATCCG